>JBBSOP010000346.1:0-5858 GCA_038259655.1 Chroococcales cyanobacterium | reverse complement strand
ATTTTCTTGAACTGTGCCATCAAACAACAAGGGGTCTTGAGGAACTACACCAACTTGTCGCCGCAGCGAGTACAGTTCTACTTTAGAAATATCGTAACCATCAATTAAAATTCTGCCAGACTCTACTTCGTATAGTCTCAGCAGTAATTTCATCATCGTACTTTTACCAGAACCACTTTGTCCGACAACGCCGACAAATTTCCCCGCTGCAAAATCTAAATTGACGTTAGAAAGTTGCATAGCACCACTCGGCGCAAACCGAAAGGAAACATTTTCATATTTCACTGCACCAACAATGGCGGGTAAAGGAATATTGTGGCGGTCGATTTCTGCTTCTTGTGGTGTATCGACAATATCGCTTAAACGCTCTAGAGACAGTGCAGTTTCTTGAAAAGTTTGCCAGAGTTGAGCCAGACGTAATATGGGGCCAGTGACGTAACCAGAAATAATTCTAAAAGCGATTAATTCCCCTAAGGTTAATTCGCCTTTGAGTACTAGATAAGAGCCTACCCATAAAATTAGCAAGCTACTAAGTTTATTGAGAAAGTTGCTAGTGGAGTTAGCTAGGGTAGATGTGACAACAGTTTTAAAACCAGCAGCTACATACCGAGCATAACGTTCTTGCCAGGAAAAGCGCGATCGCAATTCGATATTTTGCGCTTTCACTGTTTGAATACCTGACATCACCTCAACTAAATAAGATTGAGTTTCGGCGTTGCGTTCGGCTTTAGAACGTAACTGTCTACTCACAGTTGGAGAAGCAATTAAAGTAATAACTACGAAGACGGGAATTGTACCCAAACCCACCAAAGTTAATTGCCAACTGTAGAACAGCATGACAATGATATAAACCACCGAAAATAGAGCATCTAAACCTACTGTTAGAGCCGTACCAGTGAGAAACTGACGGATATTTTCTAGTTCGTTGATGCGGGTAGCTAGTTCCCCGACGGGTCGGCGTTCAAAGTAGCGTAAGGGTAGACGTAATAAATGGTCGATAATTTGTGACCCCAAACCCATATCGATGCGGTTGGTGGTATCGACAAATAAATAAGTCCGTAACGTGGTGAGAACTGCTTCAAATATACCTACTACTAATAGCAATAGACCCAAAACATTTAGGGTACTAATACTATTTTGAACAATCACTTTATCAATGATTAACTGGATTACTAGGGGGTTAGCTAATTGCGCCAATTGTACAAAGAAAGAAGCAATAAAAACTTCTATTAGGACTCGGCGATAGCGTGACATATAAGGGAGAAACCACCGCAAGCCAAAGCGTTCTTGGGGTGTTTCTTTAGTAGTCGCTAGTAGCAATATTCTGATTTGAGGCGGATAATTGCTTTCATCAACCTCTAAGTGTTCTACTAGTTGCGCGGGTTTACAGCGCACAATTCCTTGGGATGGCACACCCATAACAACATTGTTGGCATCTGCTGCGTATAAAACAGCAAAATTATTACCATAGCGAATCAGTGCCGGTGTAGGAATGCGTGTGACTGCGGCGGCTGGGATATCTATTAATTGTGCTTTTAGTCCGATTAATTCTGCCAGGTATGCACAAACTTGAAACGATATACTACCTTGGCGTTTAATTTGCTCATTTAAGATGCGGCGCACCACTTCCCGACGAAAGGGAATTTGCAGGTGTTTCGTGAGCATTTGGAAACAGGCAGAAGCTGTATTTAACTCTCCTTTACCGCCAAAAAATGGATATTTTTGGTTTTTCTGTTGCTCTTTTGCAGAAGAAGATGCTGATGGAGGAACTTCTTCATCAGATGCATAAGGAATTTCTATGTCATCTATAAGATTTGGTTTAGTCTCTTTGACAGTCAGTTGTACAGGCTGCAACTGATGAGTGTCACTATCAAGAAATGATAAATCCGCCGGAGATAAACTAATCAAACGAGCCGGATTAGTTCCCTTAACCTCAATTGTTTGTTTGCCGTCAATCGGCTCTAAACGAGAATTAGGTGGGAAATCTGTGACTGTACCACCGCCACTCACAAACCAGATGCTTTCGTTATCTAGTTCATGGAAAGAGGTTTTCCCTAAAGGTAAGTAATGTACTTTTGCTTTTGGTAGAACTTGTTGTATGAGTTCTTTAAGATTGATTGTAGCGTTGGCTTGTTTTTCTAATTGCGAACCCAGGATATCGAAGACTTCTACCAGATGAGTGTGGTTTTGCCGCGCCTTGGCAAAGGCTGGATAGGTGGAGAGAAGACGTAAATATTCAGTAGCGCTCAAGGTTAAACATACCACTTCGGTAGAGGCGATCGCTGTCTCACAAGCCACCTCACGCAACAAATCCACTTCGCCAATCATTGCTCCTGGTTGTAGCAATTTTAGGGTAGTTGGTATTTGCGTTTGAGGGTCATATCCCAAAAGACGTACTTGACCCTCATAAATAATTATGACTTGATCGGGGATTTTTTCTTTACCAACAATTTTTTGACCAATGCGGTATCGCCAAGCTTGCAGTCGTTCTGATAAAGTAGCGATCGCCTCAGATGGTAATTGGTCAAACCCCTCTAGGGTCGTGATAAATTCTTGAAATTCGCTCTTAATATAAGTCATTCTTAGTTCAGTCAATCAGTTTATTTATAGGGTTTGGCGATCGTTGATGCTTGGTAGCAGAACTGGCATCATATTACTTTTCATTAGATTTGACACTTCTTATGGCCTCTCTTAAATCAAAGTGACGATACTGTAAAAAGATTGACGATAGTTTATCACTAGGTTAAGTTGTCACGATTTCATGGATTTTGTACAGTGATTTGTTTTTTTATGTGTTGAACATTAACCTTATAGAGGCTCATTTTGTGCCAAAAATTGTTAAATTTGTGATTCAGTAGTACTGAAAAATAATATTGACAACCAAAATATCACAACTTTTCCTGAAGATAAACACTTAAGATAATATACTTAATATCATGTGTTGAATGATATAACTTTTCTACGCTTGCTTAATAACTACATCATTATAGTGAAGCTTAAGATGTAGTGAGTTTATATATAGGCTGCAATCATGAGTTTGTAAAGAAACTAGCAGCAATCATTCTTAGCAAAACACTTAATAAATACTGCGTAATAGTACCCACTAAAATATCTGTACAAAACAAATAAATAATTTTTTCTTAAAGTTCTAGAGACAGACTTACGCATATTACTCATAAGTGAATGCAAATGTTTTCAGTAAAAATACTGTTTTTACTCTTAAAATTGATTTCTGAGAGACTAACAGTTTTTTGCAACACAATTTACTTGAAAGCTTACGTATAAATACTGTTCATAAAAATATACTTTACTTTGTAAAGTTTGCAAAATCCCAGAGGGTATAACAACTTGAGTTATTTGCATCTGTCTGATGCAAGGATTTCTATTCCTACCCTTAGTAGGTGTATTTGTCTTGATGCATTCGTTAACTTGTGTAAAGTTACTGAAAACAAATTTTCTCAGTAGCTCCAGAAATTAGAACAACTTGAACTTGTTAGGAATTTTATGACTTATACAATTGACGAAACTGCAAGACCAGCTTTAGAGAATTTTCAAAGTTTTGACGTGGATACTCAACTGGCTTTACTTTGGTTTGGTTACTTAGATATTAAGGACAAGCTAACGCCCGCACCTCCTCAAAGTGTAGAAGTTCCTGGTAAAGCAGTGTTTGAGCGAATTGAGAACTTGTCTTCCCAAGAACAAATGCAAGCACAATGTGACATTATTAACGGGGCAGATACTGAAATCAGTCGTGGTTATAATGCTCTAAGTCCTAATGCCAAATTAGAGGTTTGGCTGCTGTTGGCACAAGGAATGGAAAAGGGAACTGTTATCCAAGTACCGTCTGACTATAAGTTACCTGCTGAAACCGATAAGTTTACAGCAATGATTAAAAAGCTAGAGTTTAAGCAACGGATTAATTTCATGCTCAATGCAGTGCAAGCAATGGGTTAAGTTGAAGAAGGCAGGAGGGAGGCAGGGGGCTTTATGAGTAAGTCAAAAGGGATTCTAACCCCTCCTGACTTAAAGCCATTGAACTCTTGTTCAATGGCGGTCTTAAACCCTGTGTTGAAAAGTTGCTCCTCTACAGCGCTACGCGCATCCTGCGGTGGGGAAAACCCCAGACGCTCGATAGCGAAGCGTCTCCCCTTGGGAGAAGACCGCACTTTTCGCTTGCTTCCTTCTTCAATACTCGTTGACTTCAGACTAACGCAGAGATATAGAACTACTATTTGATTTTTGAAAAGATACATAGTGGCGTGGCAAGGCTAAATAGTGCTTTAGGCGTAGCAAGTGGCATTTAAGCACAGCGCAACCCAACCTATTAGTCGTGTCAGTCCACTACACGATTAAAGCTTATTCCAGAAATTTGGACTTAGACTGCGATTTTCGCTTCAGCAGTACTGATGTGCTTAATACACCTAAGAGTGCAACAGTCATTGATGGTTCGGGTACTGATTGTGTTTGACGTGATTGAATATATGCAGATAAACCAGTGAGATTATCAGTGTTAATCAAGTCAACATTGGCATCGTAAAGTGGCCCCCAAACGCTGGGCGCATCTTGTGGCAAATTCCAAAAGCGCAGAATTTTATTTTCACCATGCACCTGAGCCACGATATTGTCTAAGGTTGCTTTAGTATCATCTGGGATTGTGCCAGTACCGTCCCAAGCCAAATCGCCGTTAAAAAAAGTGTTCCAGTTGTCACTAATTAAGGGGATAAACTCAGGTGCAATACCCACGCCTATATCTTCTTGACGACCGTCATAGGCAGCATAACGTACATCTTGCGAGAGCATGTAATCTCGTGGTCGATTACCTGATATCACAACATTGACTGCTCCTTTTTGCATGTCATAGCCACCAGAAGCGTTTTTGGTGTAAGTATTGAACAATCCAGGATTGTTAACCGCGTAGCTGGCTAGAGTGTCATGTAAGCGCTGGTAAGTCGAAACACCTTCACTCTTAATATCAACTAATAAAAGTAGGGGTGTACCGTCGGCGTAAATGCCACCGTTATTTACCTGAGTCGCCAAGTTTTGCAATGGTGTCAGATATAAATCTTCCAGCGTGGGCAATGTTGCGGGGTTGTCTACTGGGTCGTGAGCAACGCGTAAATCTGTATCATAGAGCCAAATATCAGCCTCAGCGCTAATGAAACCGTTGTGGAGGGCATCAAAAAGTGGATACTCATGTTCGTAGTCGTTGTGAGCATGGGTGCGCGGCACAGAGTAGTCAAGGGGTTCTGGAATTGTATCGGCATAAGCTTGACCAACATAACAACTTGCTGTAATTACGCCAACAGCCAATGTGCGAATGAGACTTTTCATGGTTTATTTTCCTTGAAGTCTCTTCAAAAATAATTGGCTTATGTGTTAGAGCAAGTTAAGCTTCAGTAATATTTTTTTTAAAGCTTCGGCTTTGCGGAAATCGAGTTTCGACACTTCGACAAGCTACTTCGGCTGCGCTCAGTACAAGTCAGTGCATCGCTACACAGCAGTTGAGCGGAGTCGAAGTGTCGAGACGTTAAAAAAGTTGCAAGTGAACTTCAGAGGTTCAACTTCCGACTTCAGAGGTTCAACTTCCGACTTCAAAGGTTCAACTTTCGACTTCAGAGGTTCAACTTCCGACTTCAAAGGTTCAACTTTCGACTTCAGAGGTTCAACTTTCGACTTCAGAGGTTCAACTTTCAACTTCAGAGGTTCAACTTTCAACTTTAGAGGTTCAACTTCCGACTTCAGAGGTTCAACTTCCGACTTCAGAGGTTCAACTTCCGACTTCAGAGGTTCAACTTTTAACTTCAGAGGTTCAACTTTCAACTTTAAAGGTTCAACTTCCGACAATAAAAGTAGCTCTT
>JBBSOP010000345.1:0-5871 GCA_038259655.1 Chroococcales cyanobacterium | reverse complement strand
TTGGATGTAAGCTCCTACGGGGGCTTTGCCGTCTGCTAATCCGTATTCTTGGAGTAGGTCTTTTTGTTCTTCTATGCCGTACCACCTTTGAGGGGGTAAGGGGATGAAGTGCTGTTTGCCTTCATAAATACTGCGTTCAAGGGTATCTAGGTCTTTGCATTCGCCAAAAAAGGCATCCATGCCGATAATGGCGATTTTATCGGTGGTGTTATTTTGGGGTTTTAACATTATGAAAAGGTGTGAGGGATGGATTAGGATTAGTATCACGCAGAGGCAAGGCAGCGCGTTGGGCGGCTTTGCCGACTTGTAGCGACTGCCGCGCAGAGGCGCAGAGAGGAAGGGAAGAAGAGGTTGAGTTTTATTCTTTATCCTTGGTTTGATTTTCTTGTTCTAGAATCAGGTGGGAGTTTGTGCCACCAAAACCAAAGGCGCTTAAAGCGGCATATTTTTTAACAGAATTATTAGGCCAAGGGGTGGGAGTTGTAACTATTTTTTCGGGAGAAATAACGTTATTTTCGTCTTCTAAAGGTTCAGTTACGTTAATAGTCGGTGGGATGACGTTATGAGACATGCTGAGTATTGTTTTAGTTAAGCTAACCATGCCGGCAGCAACTAATAAGTGTCCGACGTTTGCTTTGGTTGAACCCATTAAAGGGGCTGCTTGATGTTGACCAAAAAAGGTTTTTATTGAATTTAATTCGGTGGTGTCTCCTAGTAAAGTGCCAGTAGCATGACACTCCATATAATCGATAGCTTGAGGAGAAAGTTGGGCTTCGGTATAGGCTCGTTCAAAGGCTAAGGTTTGTCCTTTAGAATTGGGGCTAACTAAGTGTTTGCCTTTACCATCATTGGAAAGTCCATTACCGCAAACGGTGGCTAAAATGCGATCGCCATCTCTAAGGGCATCACTGTATCTTTTTAATACAACCATGCCGATGCCTTCGGCTGTCACTAATCCTCGTGATTTTTTATCTAAGGGACTGCTAATACCGTTGTCTGGATATCCTTGAATACCAGAAAATAACATCCGTAGAAATAGAGGATCTGTACAAGTGATGGCTCCAGCTAACATCAAGTCAGCTTTACCGGAATTGAGGTAATGGGATGCCATTTTAATTGCATAAAATGACGATGAACAAGCCGCATCTATACAGAAATGAGTACTAGATAATGAAAAAGCTTGAGCAATAAGGGCGGCTGGAAAACCACAAATCATTGAGTTATGTAAGGCTGGTTTAGCTGTTGTTGGTAGTCCAGCTAGATGGAAATCTTGGTCTTGTAAAAGTTCGGCGATCGCACCATTCATTGTTTGCTGATAAATGGGCGATACTAATTGATTAGAAAATTTGGTAGGTAACGATAATGCTCCTAAAATTACGCCACATTTGGAGAGAACATTACTGTTACCTTCATAACCACTATCGATAATTGCTTGTTTGGCAGCATATAGTGACCATTTAAAGGTGTTGTCTAATCCTTCTAGTAATTTTGTAGGTAGATTATATTCGCTAGGATCAAATTTAAAGTTGCGAACGAATCCTCCTTTACGAAAGTAAAACTTTTCGGGTTGACCTTTGATTGGATCGTAAAATATTGCGGGGTTTACACCCATTTCATAAACTGTTACGGATGATGTCGAGTCTTTTCCTTCGCTAAGATTCTGCCAAAATTGCTCAGGATTGTTAGCATCGGGAAATAGGCATGATAATCCGATGATGGCTATTTTTTCCACTATTAATATCCTCGTTGGGTATTGGGCGATAGGGGAATTTTTAGGTAAGGCTGAAGGATTTACGCTTCCTAAATGTTCCCAGACTTGAAAGGATTACGCTATTCCCAGAAATTGATAGGATTTTATTTCACGCAGAGACGCTGAGGCGCTGAGAAAGAGAAGAAGGAGGAAATACAGTGTTAGTCTACTATAGCAATCCTAAAGGTTTAGTGAAATTTTGACACTTTGATTTTTTCGTTGTGTCTTCTATGCCTCAACGAAGTTTATTAGTAGCGGCTCTGCTACTGAAATTTATTTACGCTACGCGGGTCAGTTGTCAAGTTTTTTTGATCTAGTTTAATACTCCAACCCAAGAGTGGGTAGTCTTAAAACATCTTTAACTACTGACTACTAACTACTAACCACTGACAAAACTCTATCCCCTTTTTATAGGATTGCTATAGAAGTATTTACTTAGGTTTGTGTAAGTTCATTGGTGCAATGACGGCTTTAGCTCCTAAAATGCGTGAATATATTTTTCCTTCGCGATCGTGGAGGATGAAGTTAGCTGTTGCACTGGTTGCTGTTTTACCTTCAATTTCACAAGAAACGTAAAAGGGTGCGTTGCAGGGTACAGTTCTATACTGCTCAGAATGTGTTAGTTGTCCTGGTAAACAAACTTCTTGATGATAATGATTTAACCAAATCCATAAGGATTGAGTACTCAAGTCAGTTGTGTAAGAGTTATGCCAGTGGACAGGGAATTGTCCTTGTTCTTGGGCTGTGATTTCTGGCCACAAGCATTCGATAGTAATCTTTTGAGGACTAATATTTAAAACTCTGGTAATTTGTTGAAATGCTGGCCCATGAAATAAGGATGAATCCCCATTTCGATAAAAATCTTTACCAGTAGTGGTAATGGTGTGATCTTCGGTGAAATCGGCAGATTCATAAATGGGAACATCTGGCATCTGTCGCACCAGTTTAATCAACGATTTATAATGAAAATGAGTTTTTCCGGCAGCATTTTTACTGAGGATGGTAGTTTGAAACTCTATAAATTCCGAGTCAGTTTTGGCAATTTCTTGTAGTTCGAGAATGTGCTCGCTGGGTGAATTTTCACCGAAAGTAATTCCCTTCAAAACTTTGAAGTCTTTACAACGCAAATATCGATAACCTGGATAAAGTTCTTCACAAGCATTAATCATCCAAGTCATGGCACAGGTAGCCGGTAATACTGGAGTACCAGCGATCGCATGATCGTGTAAAAATGGATTAGCTTCTACTGTCATCCGCCGACGGATACGATAGCTTTTTAGTTCTGGATCTAAGGGTGCTGGTAGTCGAACGCTGGGACTACCAATTACAACTTGTGTAGTCTCATGAAAGGCGGGATGCAGTTCGTTGACTAACATTTGTGTGCCAACTTCCACTGGAATAATCTCAATTCCCCGTTCCGCAAAAGCTTTTTTGAGTTCTGGTGTCACCATCCCACTATCCCAGCCTCCCCAATTAATCGCCACAACGTGACACTGAGGATAGTTTTGCTTGATTAAATGGGCTGATTTGTTGAGGATTTCGTTAGCGATCGCATAATCAGATTGCCCCATGTTACCGTAAAAGCCACTGACGGAAGAAAATAGTACTAGCTGTTCTAGTTGACTGGGGTTAACGCAACTAAGTAAATTTTCTAATCCCTGAACTTTGGCTGTATAAACTTTTTCAAAATCTTGATCGGTTTTCTTTTCGATCAATTTATCGGCTAAATTTCCCGCACCGTGGATAATACCTGTAATCGCTCCTGTGCGCTCAACTGCTGTAGCTAATTTTGTTTGTAAGTCGGCTACATCTGTAACGTCAACGCTAATATATTCTGCTTCAGCGCCTGTTTTTTGAATTGCTGCTAAGGTTTTTTTGATTTCTCGGCTAGAAGCAATCCTGTTGTAGATTTTCTGTACACTCATCGGTGTAGGTTTCTCACCTTGAGTAATCAGATTCTCCATGATGCGCTTTTTTAATGCCGATTCTTCAAAACAGTCCTGAGCAAAATTCGGCTCATTGTCCAAGACTTCAGAACGACCGAGAAGAATGAATTTGCAAGGTTGATGCTCTGCCATTTTGATGGTGCATTGAGCCGTAATTCCTTTTGCACCACCACTGACAAGAAAAACTGATGAAGGACGAACCTGGGTTGGTGTAGTCATATTAATTTGATAGGAGAAAGATCGGGTAAAGGGGGAAGTTCCGGTAAATCAGGAAGTTCCGGTACAGTTGCAGGTTTAGGCTTAGGCTTAGGTGCAGTAGGAAGTTCTGGTAAAGAAGGGAACTCCGGTAAATTTGGTTGCATACTCTTTCAATTTCAGTAGTGAAGGTGCAGAGTATTTCCCCCCTTTGTGTCTTAGTGCCTTTGTGGTTCAAAATCGTTTTTTACCACCAAGACACGAAGACACAGAGATTATTTATCAAAAGAAGTAGTTAAGGTGACACGTCCTTGTGAACCGTAAGCAACTTCGGAAATGTATAGATTTGGGTCGTGTAGCTCGGCGATAATGTGTTGTGCTGACTGTTGGCTATCTAAAGTCGGACTCAAGTCGATCGCACGAGAAAAGACTTTTGGCCATTCCCATCTCAGAGTCTTGACTAATCCGAATAAACCACCCGCGATCGCCCCGAAGTTACCGCTATGCTCTAATCCAAAGGCTCCATCCAAACGAGTCACACTTAAGAAACAACTACGTTCGTAACGTACTGCTTCGTTGAGGGATTTTTTCAAATGCTTGGCCATGAAGAAGACGTGTTTAACGATCGCCTTTTCTGGCTCTAGATAAAAAATTCCTTCGGTGTGACTCGTCGCAAATATAGGATGAATATGGATGAATGCGCCAACTGTGCCGATGTTAGTAGCGATCGCTGATAATTTGTGTTGTAGTAGTTCTTCACTCATATCGGCTAATACTACGCGTTCTACTCCGGCGGGTAATGGCGATTGCTGAGAAACGAGGGATTGGGGGAAACTTAAAACTACTACCTTCCAGCCGCGATCGATTAAAGATTGAGCTACGTCAGAAGTGGTGAGGGAACCATCATCGGTGATTAAACTGATGTGTCCCTCTGGTAACGTGAAATCTAAACTATCTGGCGGGGGTAGAAATTTCACTTTGACTGGGCGACGGGTAACATTATCGATTATCTGGACTGGTTGGTAGTCAAACTCAGGCTGAGAGTTTTTTTTTTGACTTCCAGCTAACTTCTGGAGATAATCAACAATTTGACCGATGGTGCGGAGTTCTCCCAATTCTTCGATGTTGGGTTGGGGTAAGTTGGGGTACATTTCTTGCATCGCCCCTAAAATTTCTACCCGCTTGATGGAATCAATACCTAAGTCTGCTTCCATATCCATCTCTAGTTCCAGCATTTCTACTGGGTAGCCGGTTTTATCACTGGTGATGGCTAGTAGAGTTTGACCTAAGTCTGCATACTCATTGGTATCTATAATTTCTGGTTCTGGGCTGACTAAAGACGGCGCAGTGTCATTTAAAGGAGGGGTGGAAATTGGAGATGGAATAGATTCTGCAACTACTTCTGGAGTTGTCGGAACTACTACTTCTACAGAAGCGCTGTTACTAATAGTGGATTGCAGATATTCGACAACTTGACCAATGGTGCGCTTTTCAGCCAATTCTTCTAAGTTTGGCTGAGGTAAATCAGGATACATTTCCTGTAGCGCTCCCAGGATTTCTACCCGCTTGATGGAGTCGATACCTAAGTCTGCTTCCATGTCCATCTCTAGTTCCAGCATCTCTACCGGGTAGCCAGTCTTATCGCTGGTGATAGCTAATAAGTTTGCACTTAAGTTAGTGATATCAACTGTAGATGCAGGTGCGGATACGACAGGTTCTACGACTGGTGTAGTGATGACAGCCTCAGGCTGCGTTTCTACAACTGGTGTAGTAATGACAGGCTCAGGCTGCGTTTCTACAACTGGTGCAGCAACTACAGGCTGAATTTCCCAAGTTGTGGGGGTGGGGGTTACAGGCTGGGGTTGAATTTCCCAAGTTGCAGGTTCGTTAATTATCGGTGTATCGGTGAAATTTACGAATTGTTGGCGATTTGTCTCGGCTGGCTGAGTATTTACTTCACCAGAGAGCATCTGAGCATAT
>JBBSOP010000344.1:0-5875 GCA_038259655.1 Chroococcales cyanobacterium | reverse complement strand
TACAAGTCTCAGAAACCTCCCGGTATTACTACTTTGGTTCGTGGTCTTGAGCAGTTTGAATACACCTTTTTTGGCTGGAAACTCGCTCTGGGCGTACTTGTGTGTACACCGTAGCCCACCGTGGGGGAGCCAGTGCGGTCTTGGGGGTTTCCCCCATGAGCAACTGGCGTGAGAGGAATGGAAGCGGGGTTTTTAGAGCCGTCGAACTCACGTTCAATTAAGGTATAGCGAAGAGATTTTTAGTACATAAATTGAAAAAGTATATTATCCATATTTATTTGAAATCATGAATTACAAAGCTTTAAATAATATATTAGGACATTAAATATGGAAATATTCTTATTATTTGTGTGAAGTGTTTGTTAATTATATATTTAACTACCAGGTTGCAAAAGCTGGATAAATAATAGTGATTAAAAGTCAAAACTGACAATTTTATTGAAATAAACTGCCGCAAAAGTTCCTAAAAACAGATTATTTAAATAGTCTATCTTGAACAAGTATATATATCTTGCCAAAATGCCTAATTTTAGTAAATTTTGTACTTAATTTCGTTATTTTATGATTTAAGAAAATACTGGGCTGCCACAATCACAATGATTGCCGATGACTCAATCATGAAAAACACTAACTCTCAAAAAATCTAGAGATTGTTCGCTCTTGATAATTAGTTGGCTAAATAATTACAATTTTGTAGTTTAGATTACTAATTTACATTGTCAAACGTGCTGTTCGCTCCACACTATATATTTGCTGAAGATGGTAATTGGTGGATGCACAATTTTGGAGTTAAGACTAGCTTCCATAAGTCATCATAACTAAAAATATCTCTAAATACTCAGTTGCAGACAATGGCGATCGCAGAAAATGTTAGTCAAAAAAAGAATCATTGACATACTCCCCGCCGTAAACGATCGGGGATTCTGGAGTAATAAGTAAGAAGTAATGAGTCAATACCTATTTTTCATCCACTCATTACTCATTACTTTAAAGTCGTGCTAGAAGCACGGGGCTTTAGACCCATTTCTTTGGTAATTATAAATATCTTTCATAGTGCCTTAAAATTTATGCAATTAGGTAGTTGAGTAAGTATCCTCAGACATAAATAATTAATTGATTCCAAAGTTCCCATGATCAAGATACGTTCTAAGGTACGGTTATCTACTACAGAAATCCCCCCTTTGCTTGCTGTCTAACCAAGATCAGACGCGGTAGATTGTATATGTAGCCATTAAAGATGAATGTTACAAAAAGCTACAACCAATCCAAAACTCGCTGACTTGTTGCGGGTTAATACAACCCACACCCCGAAACATCCTTGCCAGCAGGGGAAGCAACCATTAGCAATACAATTTTTCAAGCGACTGTGCTATGCGTAAAAAACTACAACAAACAATCAAACCGCTGTTAAAAACTTTCTTTGTCCTGAGTCTAGTTTTAGGCTTAGTGCTAAGTCATGCCGATGGAGCATTCGCTCGTGGTAGTGGTGGTAGAATCGGCGGCGGTTCCTTTAGAGCGCCTTCTAGCCGTACTTATACACCGCGTACTTATGCGCCTCGTGGCGGAGGGGGTTACTATCCTGGCGGTGGTGGCTTTGGCTTTCCTTTTCTAATTCCCTTTTGGGGTATTGGGGGAGGCTTTGGTGGCCTGTTCAGTATCTTAATTTTCTTGGCGATCGCTAACTTTTTACTACAAACCTTCCGCCGTGTTAGTAGTGGCGAAGAGGAAGCAGGCTACAGCAGCAATCCTTCTGTTTCTGTGACTCGTTTGCAAGTTGGTTTGTTAGCTCAAGCTCGTGGTTTGCAAACCGAACTTAACCAAATTGCCGAAACTGCTGATACCAATTCTCCACAGGGTAGAGCAGAAGTTTTGCAAGAAGCTAGCCTAGCTTTGCTGCGCCATCCAGAATACTGGGTATATGCAGGTGGTGGTACACAGCAAGCGAAGTTAAATTCGGCTGAATCCCAGTTTAATCGTCTGTCATTGGCAGAACGCAGTAAGTTTAGCGAAGAAACTCTTTCTAACGTCAACAATCAGCTCAAAGCAGCTCTGAAAAAAGATGCTTTACCAAGTGCTGGTGAACTCGATAATCCTACTCGTCTAATTGCTGAAGGCCCTGGAGAGTACCTGATTGTGACTTTATTAGCTGCAACCCTAGGCAAGTTTGAAATACCAACAATCAACAGTGCTGATGACTTACGTCAAGCCTTGCGACAAATTGGTGGTATGTCCAGTGAGCAACTTCTGGCTATAGAAGTTCTTTGGACTCCTCAAGCTGAAGGCGATACTCTAACATCCGATGATGTTTTAGCAGAGTATCCTGATTTGCAATTGGTTTAACTGCGACTTTTAGTCTAAGCAACACGAAGCAGGGTAGCTGTGCTATCCTGCTATTTTTATTTTCATTATTCTTAAATATCAGGTATTTGGAGATGATTGGGCATTGGCCAAGCGATCGCGAATTACCGATAGTTGTTCTTTGCTGCTAACTGGATTTCTTGGTGCTGGCAGTTCAGTATTAGGCCAATTGGGTAAATCACTGCAAGGACACAATAAGGCTGGCATCCCTACGTTTCGCATAGCTATTGGCATACTGCAACGACTGCAAGGCGCTAATTCCCATGTGGGCATCAGCAGTTCAGCAATGGTTTCATGAGTACCTTCTAGGTAACAGTCACCAGATTCTGGCAAAAGAATTTTTTGCCAGCACTGTTCAAATTCATCGCTATAGCGATCGCCTTGGAACACCGATTGGGGCAAAAAGCTGGCCTTACCATTGTCTGTTACTACTTTTTTTCCTAGCTGAAACCAGTAGGCTAGATATTTTTTAACTTCTTGTTTTGTTGCCATACCATAATTTTAAATTTTAGATGGGCAATTTTGGGTTTTGAATGTTTAATTTTGAATTAAGACTTTGGTGCTGGCAAAGGTGAACCAAGAGCGCTGAGATTGAGAACATGCCCACCTGTGACTAAATAGACAACTTCGCAAATTGTGCCTAACTGACGTACCAAAGAACCCAGGCGATCGCGGAATTTCCTTCCTAGAGGATAAGCGGGTACTACGCCCCAGCCTGTTTCTTCTGCTACAAATAGCATATCCGCAGCAACTAGTTGTACTGTTTCTAAAAATTCTGACAGCGTGTTTTCCCAGTCCACCTCATCTTGTTCTAAAAGGTTAGCTACCCAAGTTCCCAAAGAATCAACTAAAAGGCAAGTACTTGGCTTGGCATCAGCAAGAGTAGCAGAAAGTTCTATTGGGACAGCAAGTGTTACCCAGTCTTGGGGACGGCGTTGTTGATGTTTATGAATGCGTTGATGCCACTCTTCGTCCGCTGGATTTTCGGTAGCTGTTGCTATATAAACAATCATTTTTCCTGATTGAATGGCCAGAAATTCTGCCCATTCACTTTTACCAGATCTAGCTGGTCCTGTAACTAAGATAACTTTACCCACAGCTATTTTCTGGCTCCTGATTACTTTCTACTACAATTTCAGTATTAGTATCTTGGGATTTATTCACTATAAATTTAGATAAATCCTGGTAAACAGGCGCGATCACACTCGCAAACCAAAGCCAAACTTATCAATGTCTGATAACCTCAGATGTTTTATAACCTCATGAATTGGTTCTTCCCAATGGTCTTCAAAGCGATAGCCTAGTAGAAAATCGGCTTTTTTACCTAATTCTCGTCCTTTTTGCAGGTTGATGAAAATCGTTTTGATTTGCCAGGGAGCCAGAATCGGATAAAGTAATCTAGCCAACCATAAGCTGATTTGAAGTGATTTGCTGTAGTTTTGCTCAGCAGCAAAAGCCAGAACGCCTATTTCACCTGCATAACTGGTATCAAAGCCTAGCAAGACATGAAAGATATCGTGGGTAACAGTGTATCGCAGAGCAAAGACATTTCGTCGGGCAACATCCTCTAGTTCAGGACTAACATTCAGCGGTTTTAGGTGGTTTGCCTGCATGTGGTTGGCATATTCTCGCCCAAAAGTGCCTGGAGGATATTGGCTTAATTTTTCCAAATCAATTTGAGGATGGTAGTCTACTACCTGTTGTAGTTTAAAGGCTATTTCTGGAGAGACTTTTGCACCCAAAAAATCAGATTTGAGAATGGCAAAATCACCTATATTTTCCGAATTTTTGGATGCCAAAATTGCTTTGAATTGTTTAAATTTATTAACCATCAGCAATTTTCTGTATTTTGGCTTAATCCGAAACTTTTCTCTAAAATTTTAGCAACTCAATTGCTGCTACCATATCAAATTATGGCAGCAGTGTCAGATAGGATCAGATTTTTGATGTTTACTCTCAGGGTGTATCTATTACCATGCCGAGGGTTCAAGTTAACGGAATTGACTTGTTCTACGACATTAAAGGAACAGGTGAGCCTTTATTACTAATTGCTGGTTTCTTATGTGATCATTCTTATTGGTCGCTAATCATGCAATCACTCGTCTGTCGATATCAAGTAATTCGCGTCGATAATCGAGGGATGGGGCGAAGTTCTGCTGTCGATATTCCCTATAGTATTGAGCAAATGGCAAATGATATTGCACTGTTGCTTGATCGCATTGGTATAGACAAGGTACATGTAGCAGGTCATTCAATGGGTGGTTATATTGCTCAAGAGCTAGTCTTGGCAAACCCTGAAAAAGTGCAAAGCCTGATGCTATTATCATCTTTAGCAAAAGGTGATGAACGATTCAATAGCATTATCCAAACCTGGGGCGACCTTCCTGTTTATGTAGACCTGAAGCTTTATGAAAAAATCATCTTACCCTGGATATTTACGGATGAGTTCTACTCTATTCCGGGGATGGTGGAGCAATTAATTGAATGGGCAATCAAATATCCCTTTGCGCCAACAAATTATACAATCTATCATCATAGCCGAGCTATCCTGGGCTTTGACACTAGCGATCGCCTTAAGTATATTAATTGTCCTACTTTAGTTCTAGTTGGTAAACAAGATATCCTGACTCCGGTCAAGTTTTCTCAGGAACTTGCTCAGGTTATTCCTAACGCCGAACTTGTAGTCCTTGAGCGTGGAGGTCATGGTTTTTTGGTCGAATCACCGGAAGCTGTGGCTTCAGCTATGCTATACGCATTATCTCAAGTATCCAAAAATTGATAAAGAAAATGGAGAGCGTCAAATTAATTACCACTCTCCATTAGATGGTTATAGATAATCTAAAGCTTATTGTATAGCAAATGTATAGCAAGTAACATCCTATTAATTTAAATTTTTTTTTCAACTTAGTATTAGCTCTATTACTTGCGGTGCAATTACGTTCTTGTTGAATTATTACCTCTAGCGAGGTTTGCTACCGCTATTACTAACTCGTCTGGCTCAATGGGCTTAGTTATATGAGCTTGAAAGCCAGCTTCTAGGGCGAGTTGACATTCTTCGTTTCTCGCAAATGCCGTCAGTGCTATAGCAGGAATTGTATCTTCTTTTTGTACTTCTTGCGATCGCACTTTTCTAATTAATGAATAGCCGTCTTCATCTGGCATCCCAATATCACTAATCAAAACATCGGGTTTTAATTTTGCCAGTTCTGCGAGGGCTTCACTTGCGGAGCCAAACGCTGTCACCTGCGCTCCTTGTTCTTCTAGGATAAACGTGATTAACTCACGGGTATCATCGTTATCATCTACAAAGAGTATTTGCAAGCCTTCGAGCATCAACAGATTATTGACTTTGACTTTAATTTCACCTGTAAGTTGCTCTGGTTGCAATTCTACAATGGGCAACTCTACTGTAAATGTTGCTCCCTGTCCTTCCCCGGCGCTAACTGCATAAACTGTACCTGAGTGCATTTCGATTAAGTGGCGCACAATTGCTAATCCCAGTCCCAAGCCGCTTTCT
>JBBSOP010000343.1:0-5879 GCA_038259655.1 Chroococcales cyanobacterium | reverse complement strand
CTGCTCTAATTCCGCTTGAGTTTGATGGAATTGCGACTGAGATTGCTCTAGGGCAACTATACCAAAAATATCTTGCTCCCAAGCCAAGTTAACTAAGTTAGAAAAATCAAAGGAATATTGCTTCCTTAACTTGTGATTTAAGTCTTTGTTGCTATATATTTGGTACAGGACATCAAAACAAAAATATTTATGGGAGGCTCGACGATCGCGACTTGCAAGCATAGCAATAAAAAATGGTGCGACATCCCTATCAACTTCATTGAGCTTCATAGATAACCCTATTTCATTGATATTTTGTGTCAATGGAAATATGCTTGCCAAATCATTGAAAATTTCCGACTTGAGATAATTTTTTAATATTTGCGACCATTCCAGTGTTAACCTACTGTTATTTTTAGGTGTATTGCCACTAACGTTCTCTTGGTTTTTGTGCAGCCTGAATTTTACTAAATTCTCAGCCATGATGAAAATCTCATACTTCATGCAAAGCCGTATCCAGAAATCAAAGTCTGGCAACTGTGCAAATCTCTCGTCATACAAGCCTACCTCGTTATAGCAATGCTTGCGGATTAAGGCACTAGGGTGACACAAGCAGTTGCCAGACAAGAAAAAATGCCTTAACCACTCAAATCTCGTTCTATTAGGTTGTATGAATATCCGGCTGTAAATGTGTTCATAACCCAAATCATTACCACCATCATCTATAAACTGAGCATAGCCAAAAACAGCCCCATATTCTGGATGTTCATCTAAAAATTTAACTTGTTTTTCCAGTTTGTCAGGCAACCAAGCATCATCAGAATTAATAATTGCTATATATTCGCTTTTGACCTCTTTTATACAATTATTCATGGCCACACAAGCGCCCTGATTTTTTGGAAAACAAAATAGTTTAATTCGTGGATCGGCATTTTGTTTGATAATCTCTACAGTTTCATCGGGCGAACCATCATCGGTAATTATAAATTCAAAGTCTTGATAAGTCTGACTTAAAACACTTTCAATCGTTTCTGCTACATACTTCTCATGGTTATAAGAAGCCATTACTACTGATACTTTCGGCATAATCTTTCTCCATTTAAACAGTTAAAATTGTATCCAGATACTTGAGAGGCATATTTTGTACAAAATTAAAATGAGACGAAATTGAACAGCTTTGATTATAAAGAAGTTCAGATATTTGTCTCCCTTAATTTAACTAATTGAGTAAAGAGGTAAGTTCTCTAATTTTTCTCTGACTTCTTCACCCTGTGTAACGACTAACCGAATTATCTCACAGATTTGGCTAATTTCGCCTAACCCCACTGCCGTACCGGTAGGCAGCAGCAGCACCCGTTGCACAAGTTTCTCTGTGTCTGGCAGCAGTAGTGCCGCATGGGGAAAGTACGATCGATAAGGTTCCATCCGATGACAGCCTGGATAGAAGTACCGACGAGCTAACACATTTTCAGCAGATAGAACAGCTATCAGTTGGTCGCGAGTGACTTGAGTCATAGACTTATCAACTTCTACTACAAGGTATTGATAATTACATTTTTCTGTTTCTCCGTAGGTGAACAAGGAAATGCCAGGAATACCAGCTAGTTCATGCTGATACTGCTTGTAATTACGATAATTGATAGAAATAAAGTCATCGAGACTTTCCAGAGATGTCAATCCCATAGCAGCCGAGACTTCACTCATTTTACCATTAGTGCCGATATAGATAACGTTGTCATAACCAGCAAAACCAAAGTTTTTCATCAAGCGTATTTTATCAGCTAGTTCGTCGTTATTGGTTACGATCGCACCGCCCTCAAAGGTATTGAAAAACTTAGTAGCATGGAAACTGAAGACTTCAGCTTCGCCAAAATTGCCAATCATGCGCCCTTGGTGGGAGCATCCAAAGGCATGGGAAGCATCAAACATTAGCTTGAGGCTGTGTTTCCGGGCAATCTCGGTTAAGGCTTCTACATCACAAGGCTGTCCCCATACATGAACTCCTATAATACCACTGGTGCGAGGGGTAATCATTTCCTCTACGCGCCAAGGGTTGAGGGTGTGGGTGAGAGGGTCTACATCGCAAAAAACGGGGGTGATCTCTTGCCATTGTAGAGCATGAGGTGTCGCGATGAATGTGAAAGAAGGTACAATCACCTCACCACAAAGCCCTGTGGATCTAATGGCAAGTTCCAGCGCTAATGTCCCGTTACAGGTGGCGATGCAGTGCTTGACCCCTAGCAAGCTACTGATTCGCTGTTCTAATTCTTGTACATAAGGGCCGTTGTTGGTTAGCCATCTCCTGTCTAGCATATCATTGATGCGTTTGAGGAGGGAGGCGCGATCGCCTATATTGGGGCAACCCACATGGAGTTTCTCGCTAAACGTTGGTGTGCCACCGAAGATAGCTAGTTCCTCTAGACTTGATTTTTTCATGTGAAGTTGTGACATCCCCAATAATTCATAAAACCCTCCTTAAAATAAAAACCATTTTCACTATTGAGATGACCACTATCAAATAAAATTTTGACAACATCACCTCTTTTTTTGAACCAAAACCACATTCTTGAGGGCAAATGATAAATAGATACTTCGTACCCCCAATCCTCAAATAATATCTGCATACTTTTATTGGTAAAAAAGCTACAATGGACTGGCAGTAAGTAAAACCATCTAGGGTCTTGTGGGATGACCTCAGTTACTAATGTGTGAATCGCCAACACTCCATCCTCAGAAACTAGATTATTAATTGAATTTAAAGTTGGCCGATTGCGAATATGCTCAAAAATAGAAGTGTTGAAGACAACACTATATTTTGCATCCTGTATATCTACATCCGTTAAGTAATCATTTTCGTACCTCATATAACGGTCATATTTTAGTGTGAATAATTGATGGCGTTCTAGCAGGTGCGTCAGCTTTCCATCACCACACCCCCAATCCACCCAAGGTAAAGCCTTTGGCAATACCCCCTGTTTTGCCAAAAAAGTAATTACAGCAGCCTGAGCCTGCAATCTTTCGACCCAGCGCGGATCATCTGAACACTCATCCTTTCCTTGATGGCAAGAGTGGTAGTTCATGTTCAACTCTTCCCATTCTTCAATTGCCATATCGTAGTGTGTTTTGGAAAAAACGAAACCACAGTGATTACACTGCCAGTAATCAACTTGATTAAGGTTATATTCACCTTGAAATTTTTTTGAATAATATATCTGTGAGGGTGATTTACATATCAAACAATTATTGTTTAGGGTCATAAGGAAATTTATTTGTATTGAACCACAAGAATACCAGCTAACTTTTGTCTAGTTGTCTAGGGTGTGGCGCTTGCTTTTGGGAATGTAGTTACCAGTTCCATCATAAACTTCCCGGCGCAGTTGCTCCTCCATTTCGATAATTCGCTTCTTCGATCTAGCCCGTATTGCTTTTGCGGGTGAACCAAAGTAGATTTTCCAAGGTTCGCAGTCTTTGGTGACAAGAGAATTAGCCCCTACGGCCACTCCTTCTCCTATCACGACTCCTGGTAAAATTACTGTGTTTGCTCCTATAATAGCGTGCTTCTTGATGTGTACAAATGAGCGACTAGGTATGCGGTAAGGAAAAGGTACTGATGGGTTTGTTAAAGAACCGCCTGAGTAATCTTCGTTACCTGTATAAATCCGTACACCACCCGATAACCCTGTAAAGTCTTCCATTATTAATTCACCGCCACCAGTAATTGAAGTGAAAGAAGCAATATGAACGAAACTACCTATTTTTGTAGTTTTGCCGCCCATAATAAATACAAAATCATCAATAATTACAGAATCACCTATCGAAATAACTTCGGGAGCAACAATTTTAGCCATAGGCCAGATAGTTACATCTTGTCCCACTTGGGCGAGTCCTAAATTATAAGATTGGTTAGTCATAGCATCTATTTTTGGGCTTCACATATTAGTAAGCTATCTTTACGGGTTTCACGGTTTATGAGTTCTGACACATCGCTCATACCCCACTCAACATCCCTAATTTTTTCAAATCCCGCTTCCTGTAGTCTACGATATAGCTCTTCTCGATCGTATAGGTACTGATGACCCCACCAGCGCAAGGCTATGTTAAGCATCTCAGCTCTGGTTTGAATAAACTGATATTCAGGCCACGTCAGCCAATCTTGACAACTCCGCCAATCCTCAGAACTATATTTTTGGATAACGAACTCAAGGGATGGCATTGCTATACGCATTATACCCCCTAATTGCAAGACACGATTGCACTCCTGTAAAAAGTTTACAGCATCTTCCACTCGTAAATGCTCCAATACGTGCTCGTGGTACATTAAGCTACAAGAATTGTCATCATAAGGTAGCCCTTTGGTAATGTCTAATTGTAGGTCAGTTACTCCTGTCTGGATATTAGCATCTATATTTATCCAACCATCCATTTTTACTGTGCCGCAGCCGATGTGAAGTTTGTTGGAAGGGGACACTCGATGGGTCGTAGGATGCTGTTTATCCTGTACGGACACTAATTCCGCATTAATCTGCTCTAGCCTAGATTTCGATCGCTCTAACTCTACTTGAATTTGTTGCAATTTATGTTGATCCATTGTGACTAACTCCTGTTTACATGAGGGTATTTATCTCTAATAGGCGATTTTGATAAAAAATCACAAAGTTTCAAGTAGGAATTACTTTCAGAAGGGTTAATAACCAAAAGTGCATCAGACTTATGCTTAAAATAATCTTTAACTGTTTTATTATGCAATATATATATATCTTGATATTTTTTACAATCAAATAAACTCTGTTGATCGGCTTGAAAAATTAGTTTGTGTGTTTCTGCTATCCAACCTTTATAACAATATTCTGCCTTTTCTAAATCTGACCAATTAATTGTTTTATCAAAACTAAATAAATTGCAGTGGTATCTGTGTAGAGATTCAAACCACATTTCTGGACTATCTCTAATAGTTAGGACGAACTTACTGTTAGGAAATGCTAAATCTAGAGCTATAAATGTATAGGGTAAACTGAAGGGGATATCTTGAAAAGCATCGAATTGGCCACAAAAATCTAGAATTCGATCAAACTTTCTCTGACCCCAATCTTTGATTAACATCTCAGCCGGAGCTTGAGGAGCTACATTAAACCCTAGTTCTGCTAGTGCTACTGCTGTAGATGTAGTGCCAGTTTTGTTGAAGCCGACACAAAAAATTTTAGTTTTTTGACTTGTTAAACGACCACATAATTTTTCAGGACTCAACTCTAAGCATGATTTTATTTGTTGTAACCTAGAGCGCGAGCGATCTAAATCACTTTTAATGTTTTCTAGTCTTTCTTTATTCATCATCTGTAGCTAAAAATTTACTCCGCCTCGCGGCACTTAAATATTTACCGAAGCCAGCATTAGCTATTTCAGAATACTACAATACCATAAAATCAAAAGCTTAGCACCACTTAGGAACGAAAATTCAATAACTTAAACATCTGCCACACTTTTCTCTCCCGAAGCGGAGCGGTAAAGAGAGGCTCTTCCTCGCCCCAAAAGCATTACCAGGCTCTTGCTGGTAACGAGCAAATCGCTTAAGTTATTAAATTTTCATTCCTTATGGAAGTAAAACTGCGACTAGGTAGGGAGAGCTAGCCCTTGACTCCTACCTCAACACTATGCAGCTTTACCTGAGTAGTCATGCTGTTGCAAAAGCAGGTAAGATAGATAAGCGATTGCTGCGAAGCGTCGCACTACTGAGTTTAAGCTGACAACTTGATAATAGTTCCAGAGAAAAAGTAATGGCAGATGAAGGATCAGATGGCTATGAGCGAATTGCACAAGGGCAAGCAACTGGAAGAGGAAGGCAAGCTAGAAGAAGTCGGCTTTTACGGTCAGGCACTTAGCCCTGGCTTTAGTTAAACAAAAGT
>JBBSOP010000342.1:0-5881 GCA_038259655.1 Chroococcales cyanobacterium | reverse complement strand
ACACGACTAAAATGATGCAAAAAAATGTAGGTTGGGGAGCCACTGCGTTGGACGGGTTTCCCGGCTTGAAGCAAGTGGCGTTTGACGTAAGGAAACCCAACACTTTTATCGATGTTGGGTTGCGCTGTGCTTAACCCAACCTACATGAACTAGCTCTTATCCTCTGTGTTCTCCGTGCCTCTGCGGTTTGATTCAAGCCTTAATTTATATTTATCCGTTTTTACATTGACCTTTCTTGTTAGAGAAAGCCTAATAATTTAAAATGCAGATTCATATTTTGCAATTATTCGCTCAACTTGGCATCAATGAGACTCTCGAAAATGGTGCTGCAACTGCCAAAAGCATTGCCGAAGGTTGGGATAATCAATGGCTAGATTTATTACAAAATAACACCAGTAATAACTTATATGGTTCGCTAACAAAATTAGGTGTGTTTTTCGCCGTAGGAACGCTATTGTTTTTTATGATGCAATGGCTAAAAGATTTAATCTACAGTGAATATTCTCGCCCTATATCGGCTTTGATTTGGCCTTTCGTGGTAGTCTTACTATTGAGCAATTCGGGAGAAGGCAGTGTACTTTCTAACCTAACACTGGGGGTAAGAAACTTTATTAACACTGCGAATCAGCAAATAGTAACTACAACTGATGCTAATAAAACTTATCAGCAAGCAATAAATATGAGTGTTGCAGAAGAAGTAGCTGGTTCTTTACTTCGTCCTTGTCAGTCTTTGACTGGTGAACAACAAACTCAATGCTTTGCCAAGGCTAGCGAAAAAATTGACGAACTTTGGCGAGATTATAGAGATTTATATGGAAATAAAACTTGGATAAATAGGCTAGAAAATCAAGTCAATCAAATTAGGTTTGGTACAGGAATTGTCTCAGATATTGCATTTAATTCTTTGTTGGGCAATACAGTGCAAACTAGTATTAAAAGCTTTCTATTCTCATTGCAGTATGCTTTTCAAAACTTGATAGAAGCGACGATGTTGTTGATAGCAGCATTAGGTCCACTAGCTGTAGGCGGCTCTTTGCTTCCTGTTGCTGGTAAACCAATTTTTGCTTGGCTGACGGGGTTTTTATCTGTAGGAATTGCCAAGATTTCATTTAATATTATTGCTGTGTTAACTGCCTCAGTGATTGTTAATGGCCCAGCCGAAAATCCTAGTGCTAATCCAGATTTAATGTGGTTTATAATTTTTCTGGGAGTTTTAGCACCAATCTTATCTTTACTTGTCGCTGCGGCTGGAGGCTTTGCAGTTTTCAGTGCTATTAGTAATACAGCTTCTTTGGCTAGGGAAAGAATATAGTAATTCGTAATTATCTGAGATAATGGTAAATTTACTCAAAAAAAGACAACGAACTGGAAATATTCTCACAACCTTTGCGATCGCCACGTTCAGTTTGCATATATTGGTGTTGATTTTATTCATCTTTCAAGGCTTAGAAATTCGTCAACTGAGCCTGAGAAAACCGCCTAACTTTGTGCAGATGATTGATGGTAAACCGATAGCCGCTACTGATGATTTAGCCAGAGATCCAGAAACGATTCGCCTATTCGTCAGTAAAACCATGATAGCCATGTTTAACTGGTCTGGAAATCTCCCACCCACAAATTTTGAAGAAGTCACCAAACCTAAGCCAGATTCAGGAATACTTGTAAGAACACCAGCAGGTGGTAGTCAAAAAGTTACTACTAGTAGTTGGGTAGCTAGCTTTGCCCTATCAGAAGACTTTCGCAAAGGTTTTTTAGGTGCGATCGCTCAAATCACACCACCAGAAGTTTTTTCTACCAACCCTAACCAAGGGATGTCAGCACAGTTAGTTATTAAGCGGGTTTATCCACCTAAAAAAATTGCCCCAGGTAAATGGCGAGTGGGGATGGTAGCTGACTTAATCCAAAAAAAACGCAATGATGATAGAAAAAGAATAACTACTTTTAATAAAGATTTATTAGTTCGCGCCGTAGATTATTTTCCTTATCCCCTACCTGAAAATAGCACCGATTTACAAAAAGCCATTTATAGCAACCGCAATGATAAACTAGAAATTTATGAAATTCGTAATCTCTGTTTGATAGACGAATATAACAACCTAAATGATAATCAGTTAAAGCAATGCGAAAATAGTAAAAAGACTGATCCGTTTATCAAATAAGTTTTTTGATTTGGTAATTTTGCGATTGTATCTACTCAAATATTTATGCAATTACTGAAACCAGAAAATAAAAAAAGTAGCATCTTACCATTGTTAGCTGTAGGAACATTTAGCTTACATTTATTTACCTTGCTATTATTAATGTTCCACGGGGCATTGTTACAAGATTTAAGTAGGCAATTGATACCTAAAAGTCTGGTGCAACTCGTTGATGGTAACGCCATAACCGCAGATGCTAAACCAAGTTATCAGCGATATCCAGAGGCAATTCGCCGCTTTGTAGGTGAAACCATGACCCTGATGCTGACTTGGTCTGAACAACAGCCTCCGAATACAATCTGGGAAATTAGTTCGCAGTTATTAAGTGATGATTTAAAACCAAAATTTAAATCAGAAATTACCTCTTTAACTGCAACTACACAGTTGGAAAATATTAATCGAGGTACTGAATATGTGCTAGTAGTCCAACAAATTTCTCAACCAATCCCCATAGGTGAAGGAAAATGGAAAGTAGAAATATTTGCCAATCACCTAGCTTTTAGTGGCTCCAATAATCTGGGAACTTCAACTGAGTTTAATAAACAAATATTAGTCAGAGCAATAGATCAGCAAGCAACTTTACTGCCGGATGCTGCTCCTTTGCCGTGGCATCGAGCCGCTTACCGCCTTGGCGAAGCTAAACTAGAAATTTACAATATATGTGAAATAACTGATAAAAACTGCTCTTAAAATTACATCCAACCATAAATACCATGACTTCTTATTCAATTCCTTCAGAAACTTCTGCCAAAAATCTACGGACTCGCAATACCAATAACTCTCTGCTTGAAGTAGAGTCTGCCGATTGGGAATCACAGATGGCACGATTGGTGGGCTTTGAACAAGAGCCTCCCACTGTTGTCGAACCAATAGAAGAAGATTCGGCTAGTTTAGAACCTCCGCTATCTGAACCAGAAGCAGTTCAAACCAAGCAACCCCTCTCATCTAACCCCTTCGCTAAATTAATTTTGGTTGGTAGCGCTACTTTGGCTGTAATTTTGTTAGCTGGCGGTTTTTTATCCCAGATGATGAATATCGGCAATCAAAAGCCAGCAAAGAAGCTAGTTGCGCCAGTAGCTCAATTGCAACCAACAAGTGCATCTCGTCAGCAAACTTTAGAGCAAGAAGTAGAAACTCTAAAAACCAAGTTAGCCTTAGCTGAACAAGCGCAAGCAGTGACAGCCGCGCAGCAAAATCTTAGAGCCGCTAAACCTGTTTCTCAGGTTGAAGAAGTTCAACCAACTCCACAACAATCTAGAGTGAGGCCAAGAGTGATACAGCCAACAACACCTCCAGCTATCCGAACAGTTTATGTACCTCGAATAGTTACAGTTGAGCGTGTCGTTCAAAAACCTGCACCTCAACCATCCCGTCCAGAAAATACTCTTGCTACTTTGCCACCAGCACCCCTACTAACAGTTACGAACCCACAGACTCAACCATCCCCACCTGACCCTCTTGATGAGTGGAAGAGACTAGCAAAATTAGGTAGCTATGGCCAAGTTCAAGTATCTGCCAATAATCAATCAAGTAGTGATGTTGTTACTTCTCCACCGGAGGTGAGTAACAATGGGGCATCACAGACAATCAACCCGAATACGAATCCTACACCACAACCACCACAACAACAACAACCTTCTGTAGTCAGCCAAAACCAATCACAAAATCCGAAATCAGTCAAAGTAGGAACTAGTGCTAAAGCTGTGTTAGCAACGGCTATTTTTGGGGAAACTACGAGATCAAGAAATAACGATAAAGAGGAAAATAAAAACGTTTTTGTTGTGAAATTAAAAGAACCATTAAAAACTGCGGATGGTGAAGTTGCTTTACCTGCAAATACCGAATTACTAACTCAAATTAGTGCCATTTCGGAACAAGGTTTGTTACAGCTAAATGTAGTCAAAATTATTTCGCAAGATAGTAAAGGTAATCTTACAGAAAAAAGTTTACCAAGCAATGCAATTATTATTCGTGGTACTCAAGGTAAACCTCTGGTGGCAAATAAATTTCCTAACTCATCTGGTTCTATAGCAAGTATGGATGCAGGATTGTTTGTTTTGGGAGGTATTGGTAAAGCCGCAGAGTTATTTAATCGTCCTGACACCAGAGTAGAGTGTGGTCAGAATGGAGTTTATAATAATAACAATAGTAACACTGATAACAACAATAACAATAATATTTACACTAGTTGTTTCCAGGTTACTGATAATAGACGTAACATTCCAGCGGGAGTGCTAGAAGGTGGTTTGAACTCTTTAATACCCCAAATTTCGCAACGTAATCAGCAAGCGATCGCCCAAATGTCCCAACAAACTAATGTTTGGTTTATCGCAGCCGGAAAAAATGTAGAAATATACGTTAATCAAACAATGCAGTTTTAAGATTTAGTCGAATTTGTGCGATCGTTCCCTATTCAATTATTTCCCAGGTTGCAGCCATGAAACAAATTAATTCACCAAAAAAACACCCTATTTATTTTCATTTATTTACTCTGGCTTCCCTGAGTTTCTTTGGTGCAATATTACTTTTGGCAGGTCGCGCTGTAGCTAATAATGCTGTTCTTCGTTCTATGTTTTCCTGTCAAGCACAGGGCTTAGGGGGAGCATTACCTACTATTAATGTATGGTATCAGCAAGGTACAAATTTAAGTTTTCTGCCCTCTGGAGAAACTATTAAAAAAGTTTGGTTAAATGACCCATCCCAGGTAATTATGGACTTTGATGGGCCAATGTGTATGCAGTTTGGTCAAGACCGCAATATGAACTCAGGAGATTGTAAAAATTCAGCAGCAAATGTAATTCAACTCAGGCGAATTGAAAAAATAAATATTCCCGGACTGCCTGATACCGATAATACACTTTTAACTGTCATTACTGAAGGGCAAGGTAAAACCAAACTCTATACATTTAAAATTATGTATGAAGAATCTAACCCTGATTATCATACCCTAGCAATTTATGCTGATCCGCCTTCCGCTAGTCCTACACCTTGCGTCAGAACTTCTAAGTAAACACCTTATAAGCGTTTGCTGTTCTACCCTATAAACCTTCTGTAACTTCCTCGTTTTTCTTTTAGATTAATTGTCATGAAATCCCTTTTTGGGCTTTCAGTTGACGTAGCCTCAAAATGTATTCGGGTGGATTTTCATCTTGTTGTTTTGCAGATTCTTGGCAATATTTTAGCCAATCTGCCATATATTGAGTAACTGATTCTTGATTATGTAGGTAATAGAGAATAGTTGCATAAACTTGTTCTAAAGTAAGACTGGGGTATGTTTCGGCAATTATTTCGGGAGAATGACGTTGATAAATATATTCATTTAAAATTGTTTCTATGCCAATTCGAGAACCTTTCAAACGAATGTCGTTAGACGTAAGGAAGTTAAAGTAATCTTCGAGTTGCATAGTTTAATTCTTACTGATTGATTTCTTTTTCTAGGGCAGAAATTTTGCGATCGCAGGTTTGTAAAATATTTATTATGTTTATTCCATTTAAAAGGTAGTTTAGTCTCAGCCATCCCTACCCCCTCAGTCTATTAAATATGGTTCTTCATTACTTGTTATGCTAAAAACGTCTATAAATTAGCTCATATTCCTTACTGGGCAATGAATACAGCTTTTAATCTTTACGTTTGAGCTTTTGCGATAAAATCTAGGTTCTAACTGCCTAAAACCCTTGATTTT
>JBBSOP010000341.1:0-5883 GCA_038259655.1 Chroococcales cyanobacterium | reverse complement strand
TCCTATTTTCAGGTTTGGGTGATTAGAAAATATTATATTAATCCTTTTGAGTCATATAATAATTTATTGTTTACACTTACAAGCATTGTTAATTGATTCTCGATCTGCCTTAAATACGACTTTTTCAGCAAGCCCTACTTAGTGTCTTAGTGCCTTGGTGGTAAACAAATTTCCAACCACTAAGACACAAAAAGCAAAAGGGGTTTTAAGCAACCTCTAAAGCGTGTTGCTGCAAATCTCCCAGATTACAGGCTTCCAAAGCTCTAGCATGGGTGGCTGATAAAACTACAGGTGGAGCCACGCCAGCATCAAGGGCTTCTTGCCAACGAGCCGCACACAAACACCAGCGATCGCCTGGCTGTAATCCGGGAAAATTAAATTGGGGTACTGGTGTACTCAAATCATTTCCCTGCAATTTGGTAAATTCGAGAAATTCTGCTGTCATCTGGGCGCAAACAACGTGCATCCCAGAATCTTGACCACCTGTATTACAAAATCCGTCGCGGTAATATCCAGTCATGGGAGAATTGCAACAAATTTCCAGATTTGTGCCTAGCACGTTTTTAGCATCTGCCATTTTCAAATCCTTGTTGTTGGGGTAGGTTGAACTGCTGTACTGCTGCTATAGTCTATTTTGCCGTAGTCTAGTTTAACTATCCGGTCTGCTAAATGAAAATAGCGATCGTCGTGGCTGATTACTAGTACTGTTTTGCCCCGATTCTTCAATTCTGGCAACAGTTGAGTGTAAAATATTTCTTTAAATACTGGATCTTGGTCGGCTGCCCACTCATCAAATAAATAAATTGGCCGATCTTCTAAGTAAGCTGTGAGCAATGCCAAGCGTTTACGTTGTCCTTGAGAAAGAGCAGTAGTAGAAAGTCTACCATTTTCAACTTTGACTTTATGGTCTAGTTGGAGTTGCTGCAAATAATATTGGGCTTGCATATCCAAGTTAGTATTGTCTGGATTTACAAGTTCTCTAAATAAATAAAAATCGGCAAAGACCACCGAGAAATGCTGACGATACCATTCTCGGTTTTGTTGATCAATTGACTGCCCATCTAATAATATTTCGCCATTTTCAGGGATGTAAAGTCCAGTAATCAATTTAGCTAAAGTAGATTTACCACTACCGTTACCACCAACGATGAATATTAGTTCTTGAGGATAAACTGTTAAGTCAATTGGCCCAAGGATAAAGCTGTTTTCTTCTTGGTCTGTGTAGTAAGTGTGGGCAACATTTTTTAAGTGTAAGCTTTGCCAAGCAGAGTTCAAAGCAGGAGGCACGGTTGATAATTCGGCTCGACTCGCTAGGGATAAACCCAGTGATTCTATTTTTTGCAACGCTACGTTAGCCCTACTAATTTGAGGCAGATTACTAACGATGTTATCCATCGGTAACATTAAGTAGGTAAAAGTCAAGATGTAACCCGACAGAGTTGCAGAACTGATAGTGAGTAATTTTGGCAGTGCGAACAATAAAAAACCGATTGCGAAAAAAAACAGTAATTTACCCCAACTAGTAGTTGTAGCAAACAAAGTTAAACCGTCAACATTGTGACGACGGAACTGAGAAGCTGTTGATTGCAGGTTTTTGGATAAAAAATCTTGACGGCGTTGATAGTTGAGCTTGAGTTCTTTGACTCCTTCTGTGATGGTGCGAAAATGCTTAAACAGTAAATCTTGATCTTCACGGGCTAGAGCAAGCAGTTTTCCGCCTCTACTCAATAGCCACTGACAACTACCTATTCCTACCACTATTAAACAGCAAAGTATTAGCAAAACTAACCAAGATAGCCAAGTTATATATACTAAACAACCCAAGACCATCGCTAAATCAATACAAAGAAAAGGAATCACATACACCGCATTAGCTACTGCTTGGACATCTTCTGTTAGGGTTGCCAGTAGTCGAGAATTTCCTAGCTGTTCTAAATGGCTTAACTCAGAAGCAAGTATCTGGCGACTTAAGCGCATCCGTAATTGCAAAATAGCATTCTGAGATAAGCGAACTAGCATTACTTGTGAAATAATACTAGTAATTAGGGCAATAATTACTAACCCTAAAAAAGCCCAAGCTATGGATGTTAAGGGCGAAGTATGACTGCGAGTTGCCGCACTGCTGATTAAAGCGATTAGTCCCGCGCTACTACCGCCACTCAAAAAGCCAGTAACGATCGCAATCGCCACCATCGCCCAAGAAGAACGTAGGAGAAAGTAAATTAGACTCATGATCAATAACTGGCAACTATGACATTATTAAATAAAAATATTTTTTTGTTAAATGAACTAAGTTGTTATATACTTAAGCCTTCAAAAATATCTTTTATTTGGTGTATGTTCAATAATACTTTTTCCTAACTATTTTTGACAAGTTTTAAATTAACAACAGAAATAGTTTAGCAATACTTTCGATGGTATAGCATGGGAACAAGATAAACAATGATTAGTCGATTGAAAACATAGGGTAAGAAGATTTAGTGCAAATTTCAGATGGCAGTTATTGATATCTTTTTGTGCATCCTCTGCCTAGCGGCTGTCTTGTTTTACTGCTACGGGATTTATGCGGCGATCGCTTTTTTGAATCGTCCTCGTTTTTTCAATCCCAATTTCCATCCACCTGTGAGCATTCTCAAGCCGATTTGCGGACTAGATAGGGATGCTTACGAAAACCTCGCCTCATTTTGCCAGCAAGATTATCCAGAGTATCAAGTTATTTTTGTAGTGCGCGATCGCCAAGACCCCAGCATAGAAGTTGTACAGGAAATTATCCAACAATTTCCCCTTTTAGATCTTAACTTAGTCGTGAGCGATCGCATCATTGGAGCCAACTTAAAAGTCAGTAATTTATCCAATGCTGTAGGTATCGCTAAACATGAAATTCTGTTAATAGCTGATAGTGATATCCGAGTTAAAAAAGATTATTTACTCAGGGTTATCCAACCTCTGCGAGATCACAAAGTTGGTGTTGTCACCTGTTTGTATCGTTCTTCAGCCCAAGGATGGATCGCAACCTTAGAAGCAATCAAGACTGCAACCGACTTTCATGCAGGTGTTTTAGTCAGCAATCATTTAGAAGGAATAAAGTTTGCTTTTGGTTCCACAATTGTCATTCGTAAACAAGTGCTAGAAGAGATCGGTGAATTTGAGGCAATAGCCGATTATTTAGCTGATGACTTTATGCTCGGCTACTTACCAGCCCAAGCAGGTTATAAAGTAGTACTATCTGACTATATAGTTGAACATGTTTTAGCTACCAGTAGCCTAACTGATGCCATTCAGCGTCAAATTCGTTGGGCGCGTTGTATTCGTGTTTCTCGCCCTTGGGGTTATCTAGCACTACTTTTGACCTATGGTACAGTTACCAGTTTGCTACTACTAATAGCTATAAAAGGTTCGATGTTAGCTTGGAGTGGGTTAGTTATTACTTGGATAATGCGATTAATCATGGGTTGGGTCGTTGCCATCAAAGTTATCCGCGACCAAGTGTCCCAAAAATTTTTGTGGGTTATCCCTATTAGTGATTTAATTCAATTTGCCATTTGGTGCTATGGCTTTATAGACGGAACTATTGAGTGGCGGGGACAACGGTTGAAGTTGATTAAAGGAGGTAAGTTGATGGCGATAACAAATTCAACAGCAAACTCCAGAAGTAAAAGTAAAATCAAAAGTATTACCTCTACTATTATTCAAAAACTTAAAAGTTTCTTATAAAAGTTCTGTAATATTAAATTTTATGTTTGAACAACAACCTGAAGATTTACGGCTTTATGTTCAACAGTTAGCTACAGAAGCTATACAGAAATCAGAACCATCGGCATGGTTTGAAGTTTTATATGCATCAGCCAAAGGTGATACAGCCCAAATACCTTGGGCAAAGTTAGCTCCTCACCCTGATTTACAAGATTGGTTGAATACTCATGAATTATTTGCTCAAGGTCAAAAAGCGCTGATAATTGGTTGTGGTTTAGGAGATGATGCAGAAGCTTTAGCAAAGCTAGGATTTGAAGTGACTGCTTTTGATATATCTCCCACAGCAATCGCTTGGTGTCAAGAGCGATTTCCCAATTCGGCTGTAAACTATGTAATTGCAGATTTGTTGGCAATTCCTCCACAATGGCAGCTTGCCTTTGACTTTGTTTTTGAATGTCGCAATATTCAAGCTTTGCCCTTAAGTGTACGTTCTTCAGTTATTAATTCTGTTGCTTCTGTCGTTGCTCCCGGTGGAATACTACTAGTGATTACTCGTATTCGTGAAACAGAAGCCGAACCTTCTGGCCCTCCATGGCCATTATCAAACGCGGAACTGGCACAGTTTGAGAAATTGGGATTACACCAAGTAGAGCGTATTCTAGTTTTAGAGTCCGAACAAAATAATATCAAACAAGTGCGGATTGAATATAGCAATCCGTACTTAAGTTGATTTTTCTTGATGTAACAAAGTCTGAATATCAGATCTTAATGATGCAATTTCACTATGAAGCGCTGCAATGGATTTTGCACTTGCTAATTCTGCATCTTCATCTTCTGCATCACGACCAATAAAAAATGTTGCAATTGTTGCTGTCACGTAGCCAAATATAGTAAAGGCATACACTGCAAGAATCAAGTAAAGAACTCTACCTTCAGGCGTTTTAGGCGAATATTCAGAACCTATAGTTGTCATTAACATTGTTGTCCACCACAAAGCTGCGCCGTAGTTATTTAAACCAGAACCATCAGTAGTCCCACTTTCAAACGCATACATCCCAGCAGCTCCTACCAAAGTTACAATTGCTGTCAGTGCTAGGACATAAGCAAAACCACGACGGTTAACACTCGCAGCCAAAGCCCGCATAGAACGGTTAGTACGAGTCATGACTCGCAGTAGCCTTAATCCTCGAATAGCCCTAATTGAGGCCAGTGAACGCGCCAAGCGAACAACCCGAAAGATTCGCAAAGCAGGAAGCATCAAAGAAAAAGCAGTTAGCCAATTATTTTTAAGATAAAAAAGCTTACGAGGAGCCAGAGCAAGTTTAATTCCAAAATCTATAATAAATACAATCCAGATCGTTGTATTAACGACTTCGAGCCCAGGATTTAATGTCCAAATCAGTTCAATAATAAATAGTGCTAGCCATGTAAATGCCAGCACTAGCATCGGGATTTCTAGCCAATCTTCAAGCTGCTGCAAAATTTCATTGCGCTCTTGCTCTAAGGCTTGTTTTTCCGAAAGGTTGAGGTTCCTCATAATATTTCTAGGGGAATGGCACTAACAACTACTGTAAAAGAGATATCCCCTAAATATCATCTCCTACATCCTGCCTCGGCAAGGGTTTTGCTTTGACTTAGTGCCATTATTCTTCATAAATGTTAGTGCCCGTCTCTTGTACGGAGTTGCAGCACATAATTTGATCTCAGTTCAGTCAGTGCCTGATTTTGGGCTTTCTGATACTTGGATTCATTAGAATATTCCTGGATAATTAATTTAGGCAGGAATAACTTGAGCAATTAATGAGCGTTTATCAAGCGTCTGGACTTTACCTACTTGACTAAGATCGTTGACAACTCGCTCTAGCAGTTCTCCAGCTTTGTCGCGATATTGATGTTCTCGACCTCGTAAACGAATCGCAAACTTCACTGAGTCACCTTTACTCAACCACTGAATTGCTTGCTCGATACGTATTTGGTAATCAGCCGCACCCACATTTGGACGAAGCCTAACTTCTTTGACTACAGGTCTAGCACTCTGTCCCTGACGCTTTTTCTTTTGATACTGAAGTTTCCCGTAGTTGAGGATCTTCGCTACTGGAGTGTCTTTGCTTTGGGAAACTACAACTAGGTCAAGCTCTACGCTTTGTGCTATCTGTAAAGCTTCATAAGTATCGATCAAACCACGATTGT
>JBBSOP010000340.1:0-5896 GCA_038259655.1 Chroococcales cyanobacterium | reverse complement strand
TTTTGACCGTATTTTTGGCGGGCATATTGTTAATAGTTACTACTGCTTGTAATGGCGGAGCAAACGCTCAAGGCGCAAATCCCCAAAATCCGGCGGTACAAGCTGGTGGAGCTAACAATCCTTATAAGCATGGTGGAGACAACTATACCAAATATCAAATGTCCACCGATCCAAAAGTTACTAACTCAGAAACCAAACAGGGACGCGATCGCGCTAGCTTAGACTTAAATTCACAAATACTAATTGCCACAAGCAGAGAGTCTGAGATACTTTACCCAGGTGCAGAAACACCAGCAGGTAGAATATCCAAAGAAGGAGAATTACCTCTGATTAACGAGCAGGACTTTCAACGTCCTAAACCAGGTGGTTTGATTCAAAATGAATCAAACGTAGGAAGCCGCATTAAAGACCGCCTTGAAGCTGTGAAAGAAGAATTTGAAGATGCTTCCAGTTTTGTAAAAGATAAGGCAGGTGAAGCAAGTTCTAGACCTGAGTTGCAAAAAAATCCCGCAGTAGGTAGATAAAACTTTGTTTTGTTGACAAATTTGGGATTTTAAAATCATCCCAAATCTTGTTGTGGTGAAAGTTTAACTTAGTTACAAAAACACAAGGAGATTACTATGAGAAGAGTCATTAATTGGCTACAGAATGTTCGTCCAGTGAAAGTTTTAACTGTTTTTTTGGCAGGAGTTTTCTTGGTTCTAACACAAGCTTGTTCTTCAGGAATAGCTGCACAGCCATCCCAACCTAGCGCCCAACCGTCTAGTCCTAACTCTTCTGAGTCGTATACTAAGCGATACGATCCTACAAAGGACTATGAACTCAACGAGCCTAAAGGCGGGATGAATAATTTTAGTGACATAGATCCTAGAGCTAAAGCAGGCGAAAAATCAGCAGAAGTTAGAGCTAAAGCCCTTCGGGACAATGCTCAAAGAAACGTTGATCAAAAAGGAATTGACAGCCCAGGGCAGTATGTAGATAATTTCCGCAAAGGTACACCCCTTGGTGAAAGAGTTAAGAACTTGGGCGAAGATATTGGCAGTTCCGCCGGAGAACTAGGAGAAGGTGTAGCTAAAGGCACCAAGCGCGGAGTAGAAAACATTAAGGGTAACACCGCAAATGCAACCCAAGACCTGACGAAAAATGTCCAACGCGGTGCTGAGAATGCCAAAATAAACGTTCAGCGCGGTGCTGAAGATGCCAAAACCAATGTTCAGCGCAGTGCTGAGGATGCAGCTGATGCAGTGAAGCAGACAGTTAGATAGTCAAAAATTAATAGTCAATTAGTCTTTTTGTTCCCAGGCGATCGCTTGGGAATATTTTTTATTGCTTGCAAAAATAAATATATATTTCGTGGTATGATATCAATCATTTTAGTTTTTACATCATAACGAAAAGACTACAACGTCTCATTAGATAATAAAGGCTCAAATGAATGGTAAGCTTCATAATTGCGAAAATGACGAGCATATAAATCAACACCATCTTCAGATGAATTAAAATCATCATCCAAAACTGAATTAACATCTACCACTTGCTGCAAAGACCAAGTAATAGTTTCTTCATTTTCATTTGTATAGCTGACACTTTCATTTTTCCCGTGATTCAAAGCCTTTGCTTTTGCTTCCTTTAAAGAAGTGGCTTTAATCAAAACAAAGCTTTCTTGGTACAAAGGTTGATAATTAGGTGCATCTGAAGATGACTTGTAGAGAATTATAGCAATATAGAATGATTGTGCCTTATCTACACTTTCAGTTTTCATATAAAATCCTCCAAAGTTATTTTTTGAATCTACCATCATTCAACAGCTTCCAAGCTTTTTTACCAATAGCAGACTTGTTTCTCTTGATATCTTCTAAATAAGAGTTCAGAAACTCGCTGGGAAACTCTCGCCTAATTGATGCTTTTCGGCACACACTAATAAAAGTATCAGCAAATAAACTTAAGTTGTCGTTGGCTTCACAACTATCCCCTTGTCTAAATTGGCTGATTAGTAAGGATTGCTGAATAATATTGTATTGTTGTAATTATAGGTTAAAGTCTGGGAGTGAGCAGCAATAGGTTGTATTAACCATCCCATAGTTAACAGACAAACTAGTGATTTTGGTATATATTTTTGCAACATTTATAGTTAAAAAATAGCTGAATTATAATTTTTTCATGCTGAAAAAGCTGGAAGAACTCGAAAAACTTGTAAACGAGGAAGGTGAAGAATGATCTATCACTACAGTATGGTGATTCAATGGTCACAAGAAGATCAACTTTTCTTAGTTCACTTGCCTGAGTTCCCTTGGCAACAATTTCATACACATGGTAGAACTTACGAGGAAGCTGCCAAAAATGGTCAGGAAGTAATCGAGGCTTTTGTGGAAATACTTTCTGAAGAAAATAAACCATTACCAGAACCCAAAATGCTACTTACAAAGCCTCTGCAAGTAGCTTAGTTGTGGGTTGGTAGAGATTTCGATGTGGTTGGTGCGTTACATTTCATTAACATACCCTACAATATCGCACTCTCTTCGCTGCGTCTGGAGCGCCTCTGCGTGAGACAAAATCACCGCCGAAACCAAGCACGAACCCAACGCCACAATCGACGCAACCACGCCCAAAACCCACGGCGAGAAACTACAGGCGCTTTAGGTTGCGAAAGACGCTCAATTGCATCGTTGCAATCTTGCACATTAGCATCAAGTTCCATCGCTTGAAATAGTTTGCGGGCATTGCGATAAGCACCAAGTGCGTCTGATTCTCGGTTGACGTTTTCTAATGACAAACCTAAATTAAACCAGGTGATCGCTTCCCCCTGAATATTGCCTATCTCCCTAGCAATATCCAAAGACTGCTGGTGGAACTCAATTGCCCGTTGGTACTCTCCCAAGGAGCCGTAAGCATTGCCCAAATTAGCCAAGGATTTGCCTTCAGTATTGCGATCACCTATCTCCCTAGCTATTTCTAAAGACTGTTGTAAAAACTCAATTGCCTGTTGATACTGTCCCAAGTAGTTGTGAGCAGTACCCAAATTAGCTAAGGATTTGCCTTCAGTATTGCGATCGCCTATTTCCCTAGATATTTCCAAAGACTGCTGACAGAACTCAATCGCTTGTTGATACTCTGCCAGAAATAAGTAAGCAAGACCTAAATTCATTAAGGATAAGCTTTCAGTGTTGCGATTGCCGATTTCTCTACCTATATTCAAAGACTGCTGACAGAACTTAATCGCCTGTTGATACTCTGCCAGAAAGTTGTAAGTAAGACCCAAATTCATTAAGGATAAGCCTTCTGAATTGCGATTGCCGATTTCTCTAGAAATATCTAGAGAGGGCTGATAAAACTCAATCGCCCTTTGATACTGCCCCAGGAAGTAGTAAGCATTGCCCAAACCGATTAAGGAATTACCCTTGCCGTTGCGATCATCGGTTTCCATATATATTTCCAAAGATTGCTGATGGAACTTTATCGCCTGTTGATAATACCCCAGTGAGTTATAAGCATTGCCTAAACCGATTAAGGAATTACCCTCGCCATTGTGATCGCCTATTTCCCTTTTGATTTCCAAAGACTGCTGGTAGAACTCAATCGCTTGTTGGTACTGTCCCAGGGAGTAGTAAGCATTGCCCAAATTATTTAAGCAACTACCTTCGTCGTTGCGATCGCCTATTTTCCTGGCTATGTCTAAAGATTGTTGGTGAAACTTTATCGCATGTTGGTATTGCCCCAAACAGTCGTAAGCAATGCCTAATGAAGTGAGAGCAGCCCCATATTTACTATTTTCTCTCTTTCCTGTTTTTTCTAAAGCTGCTATCACCTGTCCACATAAGTCAACTTGATCGGTGTAATAACCCCACAATCTCAAAAAATCACTACAGAAGTTTAATACATCGAATGCTGAGTCATAATTTTCTAGTTGAAACCAATGATGGAAAATTTCTAAATATTCTTTGATATCTTCTTTAGTCTGCCAAGGTTTTTGTTTAACATTCAAAAGATAGAAATAAATCGCTCGTTGATGCGCCTCTGTCTGATCGCCAGCCTGATACTGCACATACTCTAATACCAAAGGCTGAAACTCAAACCGCCGCTTACCATTGAGCTTTTCTACCAACAAAGAACGCTTAACTAGATTCCTCAGTTCTCCCTCAATTTCTGTTTTTGAACTTCCTGGCAACACTGCCACGGCTGCCGTACTATCAACTGCGCCACGATAAACACTAATATTCAGAAATAACGCCTTTTGTAACTCATTCAATCTATTAAAACTGGCATCCAACACCAACACCATCCCCACATTTTCCCGGCGATGGATACCCACCACTTGGGAGTCTGTTAACAACTGCCGCAAATTCCCTAAGCCTAAATCTGCTGATCTGCTTAAATCTGGGTCTTGGGGATATTCTTCCTTTAATAAGTCTGCTACCAATCTCAACAGTAGGGGATGCCCATCTACTAGTTCGACAAAATCGGCTAAATCTCCCCGAATGCCTAATGCCATTAACAGTGCTACCCCTTCATCTACTTGCAAACCTTTCAGGGGTAGCCACTCAAAGCCTTTTAATTCTGGTCTTTCCCTGGTGGTGACTATTACCTTACTATTTTTGCCATGTTCCACCCAGGCTTGAAAAAAGTCGCCGTAAAATAGACTTCCCCACTGTCTATCAGGTTGTAATAAGCTCTCTAGGTTATCAATAATCAGTAAAAATTGACCAGAACGCAAACACCCAACCAGCGCTTCTACTAACTGCGCTTCTTGTTCTGGAACCGGAAAGCTAAATTCTGTTAATACTTGCCTAGCTAAATCGCTAAAACCTGCCCCATTGCTGACATCAGCCCAAAATCGCTTCGGGAAACCTGCAATTTCATCATAAATTTTAGTAGCCAGCATTGATTTACCTATGCCACCAATGCCTTCTATGCCAATTATGAAGGTATTTTCATCAGTTAACCATTGCTGTATTTGGTCGTATTCTGTCTTTCGTCCTTGCCAGTAAGCCAAACTTTTACTGGGATTCCCGGCTTTGAGAATCCCCGGCGATTCTACTTTAGGGATTTGTTCTATACGCTCAACAATAATCTTGACTTCGGCAGCATTTATCTGTCCTACTTGAGTAACCTTGCTATCACCGGAAGCAGTGACATTCATTTCAATGTTGTTCGCGTTACTGGGGTTGGGTTCTTCCGCCATTGCTGATCGCAGGTACAAATTTTGCTGGGTGTTGTCGTTGTGAACTCGGAAGTTGGTGTTTAGAACTTGAAAGTTGGTGTTTGGAATTTGAAAGTTGGTGTTTAGAACCCGAAACTTCGTGCTTGGAACTTGAAAGTTGGTGTTTGGAACTCGAAACTTTGTGCTTAGAACTTAAAACTTGGCGTTCGGAACTTGAAACTTCGTGCTTGGAACTCGAAACTTGGTGTTTGGAACTAATGTTATTGCCAGATTACACTACAAAATGAGCGATACCTTTTAATATTTACTCACGCAGAGACGCAGAGACGCAAAGTTTAAGATTTAGTAATTCACCACGGACTAAATTTGTCAACTACTCTGCGTTCCTTTGCGTAAACCCTTGCGCTCCTCTGCGTTTAAAAACTCACTTCGTTAGCATCAATTTTCCCGACTTGATTGACTTTACTTTGATCGTAAGCATTAGCACTAATCTGAATATTGTCTCCAGGTTTGTCAGCCGATGCTTGCAAAATCTGAGCTATTTCTTCGGTAAGTGTTTTATCCGCATCCAATATTTTCTTTAATTGCACCCGCAAACTTGCTTGTAAATCTTCATCCTCTGGATTTATAGCTACATCCGTTGCAATTTCTTTCGCTGCTGCTTTCGCTTCTACTTTAGGATGTAATTTCGCCCAAATAGCTTTGGCTTTATTCCAAACATCTTCACCTACTTTTTGA
>JBBSOP010000339.1:0-5903 GCA_038259655.1 Chroococcales cyanobacterium | reverse complement strand
TTTGGGAGAAGGGGAGACGCTAAAAGCGATAGCGAAGCGGTAGCGAGTCATCGAGCGTCTGGGGGTTTCCCCCATGAGCGACTAAGGAACCCGTAGGGTGAGGACTTTAGTCCTCTCCACGAGACGCTATGCGGTAAGCGCAGCCATGCCCGTAGGGCTTTACAAAAAAGGGCTTTAGCCCTTACTACAAAATAAATTACAACAATTTTACATTGCTTAATCAATCTTATAGTGAAAACCCACGGCGTGTAGGTTTGAAAGTAGCTACCTTGACTTGAAAATTTACCTTGTCGCTCATTTGTCCACTTCTAGCTTCCAAAGTCCAGCTACCGGGGCGCAAATGCCAAAATAAAGAATTAGTTGATTGGGTAGCTAACTTTTGATTATTCAGCCACCACTCTACAGGCTCAGATTTAGTTCCTGCTAACTTCAACTCTAGTTTTTGCTGTCCCTCTTGACCGGGATACAACAAAAATAAATCGCCATTATGCGGAGATACAATTCTCAAATCACTAAAAACCAAATTGGATTGCGGCTGTTTAGCTAACCAATCATCATACTCTGGTGGCAGATTGAAATCGTGCTGATTTTCGTAAGCAATTTTATCTTCAGAGTAAAAATATTCTTGTACTACTGATGTACATTCTGGCGTTGGTTTTAATCCCGACGTAGCACAGATTGGTAACTGCACTAAATTCTCTGGAGGCGCAAAAGCTGCGGGTTCTTGATGTTCATGCAGGTGTAGCATAATCCGATTCCATAAAGGGGCTGCACCTGTAACTCCTGAAACTTGTCGCATTGGTTCGCCATTAAAATTACCTACCCAGGTGGCTACTGTGTAATCGGTAGTAAAACCAACAGTCCAAGTATCACGAAAATTAGAAGAAGTACCAGTTTTAACAGCAGTAGGGAAGGGTAAATTTAACACTGAGTCTACACCAAAGGCTGTAGCACGGGCATGAGTGTCACTGAGCATATCAGTGATTAATTGCCATGTTACAGAGTTGGTGAACAAATAACCGCAAATGGGTTTCTCGGCGTTTATTGGGGTATATGGGCGATCGCAATTTTTACTAGCAGAATCGCTAAGAGTAGTTAATAATGGTATAGCTTCTCCTTGTCGTGCCATTGTCACGTAAGCTCTAGCCAATTCCCAGAGATTTACTTCACCACTACCGAGAGTTAATCCTAAACCATAATATTCTGAAGTTTGATTAAGGTGAGTAAATCCCAACTGATGCAGACGTTCTAAGAAAGTCTGCACACCGACTTTTTCTAATACTCGCACTGCTGGCACATTTAAAGAATTTGCTAAAGCAACACGTACCCGCACTGGCCCTAAAAAAGTTTCGGTGTAATCTGTAGGGCTATAAAGTTTTGCGCCGGGAATAGCGTAGTAAGCAGGGACATCTGCCAAAATGGTATTTGGGCGAATTACACCTTTTTCTAAAGCTAATTCATAGACGAAGGGTTTTAAAGTAGATCCTGGTTGACGTAGGGCTTGGACTCCATCATTGCGTCCTAGTTTTGCTTCATTAAAATAATCAGGCGAACCGACATAAGCCAAAACTTCGCCAGTGTGGTTGTCAATTACCAAAGCTGCTGCATCGTGGACGTTGTTAGTAGCTACAGAAGTAATTACCTGTTGTACTTGGGTTTGGACAAACTGCTGTAAAGGGCGATTGATAGTAGTACGAATTAAAGATTGTTCTTTGCTGGGGGTAATCTGATTAGCTAACCAAAATAAAAAATGTGGTGCAGCAGTAATTCCCCGTTGGCGCGGCTGAAACACTACTTTTTCTGTGGATATTCGTTCTGCGATCGCCCCAGTTATGTACCCATCCATTACCATACGATTAAGAACGTATTGCTGGCGTTGCTTCAACCGTTCCCAATGCTCGTAAGGACTAAAATACGTGGGATTATTGGGAATAGCTGCCAAAAGACTAGCTTGGGCAAGATTTAAATCACTAGCTGGGATAGAAAAATAAGTCCGGGCTGCGGCTTCTACACCATAGATATTTCCTCCCATTGGTAAGCGATTAATATAAGCCGAAAGGATTTCATCTTTGTTCATTCCGGCTGTTAGTCGCCAAGATAGCCAAATTTCTTGAACTTTGCCTAAAAGATTGCGAGGAACTGGATCTAACATCCGCGCCAATTGCATAGTAATTGTAGAAGCACCGGAGACAATTCTTTTGGCGTGAATGGCTTCTTTAATGGCGCGGATAATTGCTTTGATATCTAACGCGCCATGCTGATAAAAGCTACCATCTTCGGCGGCTAAAATAGCTTGAATAAATTGGGGAGAAACTTGATTTAGTGGTACTACTGCTGTATGCTCTTGGTCACGGGTAAGCAATGTGCCTAATGGTAAACCATTGCGATCGCTAAACTGCATTGCCAGCTGATTTTGGACAATATCTGCGGTACGAATAGGTGCAGAATAAGGCAGTAAGCGCAATACGATACATATTAACAGCAAACTTAAAATAACTTTACTTATTGGAGAATTTAGCTTAATTTTGAGCAGCGATCGCAATTTTCTTTTCATTAGCTAATTCACCTATTTTTTTATACAAAAAGAGATATCATATATAATTCAATACAGTTCGGTTAAGAATAATTGTAGCCACTGTCTTAACAGTCAAGCGATCGCCAACAAAAAACTGGATTGGGAGAATTGACGTAACTAGGGAACATTGAACGTCAGCAAAACCCAACATAAGCCTTGGTAATATTGAATTTCGTTATATCTAATGTATATAATGTATATAGATTTTTAGCCTTCACTAAATAAACTGGTATTGCTATATACTTTTATGAAAATTTCCCGCATTCTGGCAACTTCTAACTGAATAAGTTAATTGCACTTAAATAAAAACGAAATCGATACTGAATCATATCTAATTCTAATGTATATTTAGCTTTTCGAGGTCGAAGTTATGAGAACAAACTATATAATATAAAAATTACATCCTTAATATTTATTCATACATAATTCATCAAAAATAAGTCAATATCTTATGTTTTTCGTAAAAAAATTAACTAATAGTCTGGAAATTTGTGTTAATTTTTAGTCATAATAATCATGTATGTTAATACATGTCATTTATGAAAAGACTACAACAAAATAATTCAATTTTCGAGCAATTTTTTGCTCAATTTTCCCCAGAAATAAAAGATACTTTCACAGTAGACCAACTAGAGTCTATTAAAACGGCTTTTGGTTCTAATAATATAACTAGGCATCCTGTAGAGTTACGAGTTTCAGTCCCAACTTCAGAACTACGGTTTTATTTAGTGTTTTTGGCAGGTTTAGAACGTCGCTCACTACAACGCTTGCGCTCTGAAAAAAGTTTGCATCCTTTATGGACTCCAAGTAATATAATCTTCCTCATAGGATTTTTAATTGTTCTATTAGCTTCTAGCTATGCTACTTTCTCTTTTATATTGTCCTCAGTGACTTCTACATTCACACTTACCTCACCCTATCCTACATCCATTCCTTGGATTGATAATCAATCTGAATGCCAACACACTAACAGAACTTGGCATGAGGGTAAGTGTTGGGATAATGAACACAGTCCTATGTTTTAAATTTTACTCTTACTGATAGTAAAAGCAATATGTCCCACAAGTTTTTAAATAACCATTATTTGAGAAATGATCATTTCATTGAAATTTTTTTGCTCGTATTTCTTCTCAAACGACAGCTACCTTTACTGATGCTCAATTAACAGAGTTAAAATCGGTTTTTAGGGATCGTGTTGGTAAACGCCACCCTGGAGATATTAAAGTTTATATTCCATTTTTAAAACCATTGACCCCTAACAAAACTCTATCCCTTTGTGGGTGAAGTTTTTATAATTATGTTTACTTTGGTTTAATTAATATATTTTTGCAAAAAGACCCATTACATGAGACAAGTAGGCTAAAAGCAAAGCATCTATGACCACAGAGAAGATTTATGGAATACGACTTTAAAGCCCTGACTGAACTTTACAAAAATGCCCTCCTGAACGACGTACTACCATTTTGGGAAAAACACTCCCTTGACTGGCAGCAAGGCGGTTATTTTACCTGTCTAGATCGCCAGGGTAAAGTTTATGATACAGACAAATTTATCTGGTTACAAAACCGCCAAGTGTGGACTTTTTCCATGTTGTGCAACCAGCTCGAAAAACATGAAAATTGGCTTTCTATTGCGAGCAACGGTGCTAATTTTCTCGCCAAACATGGTCGAGATGGTGATGGTAACTGGTACTTTGCCCTTACCCGTGAAGGTAAACCATTAGTTCAGCCTTATAATATTTTTTCGGATTGCTTCGCAGCGATGGCATTTAGCCAATACGCCCTAGCCTCTGGCGAAGAATGGGCTAAAGATGTGGCAATGCAAGCTTACAATAACGTTTTACGCCGTCAAGATAACCCGAAGGGCAAATATAACAAGACTTATCCTGGCACGCGTTCCATGAAATCGTTAGCTGTACCGATGATTTTAGCTAACTTAACTTTGGAAATGGAATGGCTGCTGTCTACTGAAACTCTAGAGAACGTCTTAGCTGCGACTGTTCAAGAAGTGATGAGCGACTTTCTTGACCCAGAACGGGGATTGATGTACGAAAACGTTGCTCCTAATGGTTCCCACATTGATTGTTTTGAAGGAAGGTTAATTAACCCAGGTCACGGCATCGAAGCTATGTGGTTTATCATGGATATCGCCCACCGCAAAAACGACACCAAAATTATTAACCAAGCCGTTGATGTGGTACTAAACATCCTCAATTTTGCTTGGGATAGTGAATACGGCGGACTGTACTATTTTATGGATGCCGATGGTCATCCTCCCCAACAACTAGAATGGGATCAAAAGCTGTGGTGGGTTCATCTAGAGTCTTTGGTGGCATTGGCAATGGGCTATCATCTGACCGGACGCGAAGCGTGTTGGGAATGGTATCAAAAGATGCATAATTACGCTTGGACACACTTTGCCGATGGCGAGTCTGGTGAGTGGTTTGGCTATCTTAATCGCCGTGGAGAAGTGCTATTAAATCTTAAAGGCGGCAAATGGAAAGGCTGCTTCCATGTACCCCGTGCGCTGTATCTTTGTTGGCAGCAGTTTGAAATGTTGAGTAAAAAGGCATTTTAATTTCTGCTAAAAAGCTCAGGTGGGGTATCTTATCCAAACCGTAAATAATTAAAAGTTTGTAGTGAGGACTTTACCTTACTACAAGACGCTATGCGGTAAGCGCAGCCATGCCCACAGGGCTTTGCAAAAAGGGCTAAAGCCCTTACCACGAAATCAATGACAACAATTTTACATTGCTTAATGTAGTTTGATTTATTCCAACCGACTTACTTATTGATATAACTCTTGACTCCTAACTCAGACAAAGGGGTAAGATACTTCCTTACAATTAGGCTTTTATAGGTTAATCTTCTGAGATGTTTAATCAGGTATTTGCTGATTTATTCAGCCTTGATAACCTTATGTTTATAATCAGCTTTATCAAAAAACTGTTAAAAAATCTAAAAGTTTTAGTAAATACACTCACTGCAATTACCGCCCTTGTATTTTTAGATAAACGTAGTTTTTTAGATAATTTATCAAGTATCGGGGAGTCTAGTATATGAAAGTACTGGTACTGAGTTGGGAATTTCCGCCGAGGATAGTTGGGGGAATTGCGCGTCACGTTGCGGAATTGTACCCAGAACTAGTAAAACTAGGGCATGAAATCCACCTGATTACAGCGGAGTTTGGTCAGGCATCGATGTATGAAGTGGTCGAAGGAATACATATACATCGAGTCCCAGTAGGAATTAGTCACGACTTCTTTCACTGGGTAGTTAATCTTAACCAGAGTATGGGACATCATGGCGGTAAATTAATTTTGGAAGAA
>JBBSOP010000338.1:0-5918 GCA_038259655.1 Chroococcales cyanobacterium | reverse complement strand
TCTACGAGACGCTACGCGCTAAGCGCAGCTATGCCGTAGGCTTTACGTAATGACAGGCTTCTGGAGCGATCGCACAACCTAAAGCTAGATGACCAAACCAAGTACTAGGGAGAATTTTAAGACTTGTGTGTACACCGTAGGCCCCGGTTACTGAGCGTAGTCGAAGTGCTGCCTCTTCTGCGACGTTTTAAGAATGCTAAACCAGCAAGCGCTAACCCTGAACCTGCAACGGTATAAGGTTCAGGTACAGCAGTAGTGGCAACGTAAATACCTTTAGTTCCATCAGCAAGTGTAGCGCCAAAAGCGATTTGATCGCGATTATTCAGGCCTTCTAGTCCAAAATAACTAATCACTGTGACTGTGGAACCTAAAAGTTTGTCACCAGTAGCAATGACTTTATTTTTGACTGGATCTGATCCCGTAAAAATGCCTTCTTCTCCAGAGTTCAAGAAAGCCCAAAAGGCTACTGTGCCTTGGTTGTTAATCGCCGGAGAACCAAAAAAGGTAGAAAAAGCCCCGTTAGTGTCAGCAATGGTTTTGAGTGAGCCACCATTGCCAGTAAAAATACCTTGCTCTCCAGAATTTAAATAGGCCAGAAAGGCAACAGTACCTTCATCGTTGAGTGGGAAACCATCACCAGAGAGAGGACTAAAGGAACTTTTAGTATCAGCAATGGTGGTAGTCACCTGATTATTGCGAGTTACCAGACTCGCACCTGGTAAAACAAAAGATACTGTTCCTTGATTGTTGATTACAGGATTACCACCATCTACATTAGCAACCAAGTTAAGTTTTCCATTCTTGCTAGTGTAGATATAGCCAGATTCATTATCTGCAAAGGCCACCGTGCTGCTGTTGTTGATTGAAGGTTGCGACACCAGAAAGCTTCCAGCCTTAGCGTTAAAAGAAACAGTGTTCAACGCCCCACCATTGCCAGTGTAAATGCCCACACCGGGGCCGACTCCATTTAACACACCTCCTTTGAGGGCAGCTTTAAAAGCTACTGTTCCCGAATTGTTGATCGCAGGATTGCCAATGGTATCGAAAGATCCGTTAATTGTGTCAGTAATTTTAGTAACAGAGCTACCATTACTGGTGAAAATGCCTCTACCTGTGTCGTCTTCAGCGATAAAGGCTACTCTTCCTGAGTCATTAATGGCGGGAGAGAATAACTCAGGATAGGAACCATTAAAAGGACTACTGGTAGTATCGACAATTTTTTTAAAAGTAATGGAAGCGGCTGTGGCTTTGCTTGTGGGAAGCAGGTTCACAACCATGCCGAATACCATTGCTGCTGCTAAGTTTTTCATTACAGTCATAGCTTTTGTCAAGATTGATCACTAAGATTTTTCTGGAAGCTGAAGCTTACTGCGATCGCTTTTACTGGATATGATATCAATGGCGATGCCTACGGCGGTAAACTACGCACTTTATGATCTATCCTCCAATATCAGTGTAGAATCAGCAGCGCGGCCAAATTCTTCTGGGGCATATTGCAGATGAACTTCTGCACCAGGATATCTAAATGTACCGGGAGTAACGGAACGTACCAAGTAATGCAGATTGTAAACTCCTGGTTCGAGGTGGTCGGCGTAGGCGATAATGCGATCGCGGTAAATTGTTTTAAAGCCAAGTTGCCAACTATCTGCTCGTGGTTGTAGTGCAGTAGTAGCGGTTTGAAAACTTTCATCTACAGCTTCAAATCCTGCGGGTAAAGGGTCTTTAATGACTACGTGATTCACAGGATGGTCGGCGATAACTTCTAAATTAATATCAAACACTTGTCCTGTTTGTAGACTTAATGGTTTATCAAAAGCATAAAGGCCAGTTTTTTGCAATACTTTTTCTTCGCCTACTTGACTAATTTCCCTGGTAACTCGTAAACCATTAAACCTCCCTGGTTGGTTTCCCTGCAAGCGATAATTATAGGCAACTAAATAATGTAAAGTGCCTTTGCCAGATTTTTGCAGAGTTAAATCATTTCGTCCACGGGGTAATTTTTCCATTGGCACTTTTACCTGTAAACTAGGATTTTCATAGCCATTAAAGCGATTTTCTCCTAGCTTTTGATTAGCTAATTTGACTGTAGCTACAAAATTCGGCGGTGTTGGTTGCAGTTGACTATATTCTACTAAAGCTGTTAAAGCTTGGGCATTGTCATAACTAGTTGGCCATGTCCCATCTCTTCGCAATGCCAGCAGACTTTGAAATAATTTATCTATAACTTCTAGTTGACTTTGTTGAGCAATAAACAAGCGTAATGCTTGGGCTTGGGCTGTGGTAGGTGAACTCATCCATCCCCAACTCGGAGGTAGACTTATAACTGCTGTGCGTCTAGTTTCATAGATATTTTGTTGTAACTGCTGCACCATTTTTTGTGATTCATCTTGCCATTGTGAGAATTGAGATAGATATCGCGCTAATTTAATTTGAGTCACAACATCAAATTTATTCCGTTGTTGATAAATATCTGATAAGAAGGTATTGCGTTTATCTCCCAATTCTGCTAGAGCGATTAAAGTATGCAGTTGCAGTTGTCTTTTACAAAGTTGCTGTTTACAAAAGTCGTATTGTCCTGGGTTTGCTAAAACTTTCTGCAAGTATCCTTTAAGACGGGATAGCATTGCCGAATCTACTTGGTTAGCTTTAACTAAAGATGATGCTACATAACTAGAAACCCAAGGGTCTGATTTTTCCTGTCCTGGGAAAGCAGCAAAACCACCATCTGCAAGTTGCAGTTTTTGCAGTTGTGTAATTGCTTGGTTGGCCTTTTGACTAGGATTAAATTCTGTAAATGTCTGATTATATTGTTTAGCTAAAGTTTGCAGATTAGCTGCAATGATTAATTGACTCGCCGCCGGTTCTGCAAATGGTAAATCATTATTTTCTAAAACCTGCTGGGCTGGGGCTTTAATTTCTGGAATTAAGGTACTTGCTAGCTGTACATCTAAACCTCCCGCTGCGGGGAAGACATTTTTATCGACATTCAGGGGAATTTTTACCTGTTTTTGTGTAATACCAGTTTCAATTACTTGTTCTGTAATTTCCAGTGGCTTAACATCTAAAGGCACTTCAAAGGCATCTGCTGCATTATTTAGTTGTGTAGTAAAGCGAACTTTCCCAACTCCCACATTTTCTGCCAACATGGGAAAGCGATAAGCATGAGTAGCGGATTTTGCTTGAGTTTGTAAATAAGTAGTTGTAGGATTCTTTTCGCCAAACTTGACTGCACCACTGAGTTCGCCGTTAATTGTCAGGTTTCCTGTGTTGCCAGTATTGTTAGTTACAGATAGTCCACCAAGGATGCGATCGCCTGGACGGACAAACTGTGGCAATATGGCATTAGTTAGCAGTGGTTTTGTGGTGATAAATGTAGCATCTCCATTGCCGAAACGCAGATTTCCATCAGTTGCCACAGCCATGACTCGCCATGTAGTTAAGTCATCTGGTAATTTAAAGTTTATCTGGGCATTACCAGTTGCATCAGTAAGTACAGAACCGTTGTAATAAGCTAAAGCTTGAAAATCTTTGCGAACACGGGTATTTGCTAAATCAGATGACAAGCCGCCGCCATAACCCCAACCTTTGGGTTTCGCAACATCTTGTGTTTGTAAGACCACATCTGGTCGATTATCGCTAAAGCGGGTAGATATTGGCTGTTCTGCATAAACTGTATCTACCAAATTCGGCGGACGATAACCAGAAAGTTGCAGCACTGCTTCATTCACCACCATGACTGTAACTTGTCCTGGGGTGGGGTTGCCTTGATTGTCTTGCAGTTGTAGTTGTATTGTTTCTTCTGCACCGGGCGAAAGTGATGCTTGAGTTGGTTTGACTTGCACTTTTAAATACTTATCTTCGAGATTCACTTTAAAAGGTGCAAAGCCAATTTTTACTAGTTTATCTAAACTCGCTGGTTCTACTTGATTAAGAGGTGCGCCTTGTCTAATTAATACAGCTTGTACTGCTGCATTGGGTAACATTTCTGGGGTAACTGCAAACTGAATTTGTGGTGCGCCTCCCTTAACTTTGGTAATTTGCTGATAAATGGGTTTGTCTTTAATCACAGCAAAATATAATTCAGCTTCTGGGTAGGGAGATTGAATCAATGCGGTAGCAGTTTCACCTGGTTTAAACTCTGTTTTATCTAATTTGACTTCTAAAATATCTTGTTCTCTAATACCCCAAAAAACTGGGTTATTTCCAGTCGCCCAAACTTGTAAATCTGTAGCGCTTAATTCGTTGTTTGTATCACTAAAATTAGCTCGAATCCGGTAAGAGCCTGATTCAGGTGGTATCAAATTTACAGATTGGGGACTGTTTGTAGATTTAATTTCTGCTTGGGCAACTGTCTTGTATTCAACTTGATTATTTGGTGTTTGACTACCTTCTACTACTCGCGTCACACTACTATATTTGATTTGTTGTAATTCCAGACGTACCCGTTGATTTTCAATTGATTTACCTGTAGGATCAGTCACTATTACTTCTACAGGTAAAGCTTTACCAGCATCGGCAACAAAATTACTTTTTAAACCAATTAGGCGATTAGTTGGTAAGGCTGTAAAAGTTTGAGAATTGGCTACAGATAAGTTAGAAACATCGGCAACTTGCACATCGACACGGTAAGTCATCGGGTAAGGTAAATCTTGAGCGACTGTTACCGTTTGTTCAGTTTTACCGTTAGCACTGAGTTGAGAAGTAGTTTGCAAAACATCTGTAGAAACAATAGGGCTTTCTTCTGGCCAAAACCATTGTCTACCGAAAGCAAATTGCTCCCAACCTTTAGGAATAAAATTCGTCTGCTGACGAGTGACAAAATATTTGGCTTCTCCTCCTTCCACGGGCGCGCCAAACAGATAATTACTTGTCGCTTTAGCCTCGATTTTATCGCCAATTAAGGCAAATTCTTGATTTAAGTTAAGTTCTACTTTAAAATTCGGCGGTTTGAACTCCGCTACCCGAAACTCACCAGTAATGTCATGCCCATTCTTACCTTTGGCTTGAATTGCATAATAGCCTAAACGCTCAGTCTTATTAATTGGTAACTCTAAAGAAAACGTCCCAAATTCATTTGTATTTTTTGTTCCTAAATCGGTTTTTTGCCCATCAGGATTGACTAAAGTGACTTGGTAAGCAGCATTTTTATCTTGCTGAAGATTGCCATTTTGTAAATAGTCAGCAAAACCAGTTAACCAAGCTTTTTCCCCTGGTTGATATAATTGCCTATCCGAGAAAATGACACCGCGTGACTCTGGCTTACCATCTTGCCAACCTGCATCAATTCCATAGCCAAAAACACCGCTATATTCTTCTGTTCTCGCAAATGCCCAATCTTGATTTTCACGGGCAATTACTAATAATTCTGGGGATTTAGTGAAACCTTGACTACTAGTAAAACATGATTTTAAATTATCTTTTTGCAGCTTTAAGTTTCCACTATCATCAGTTTTACCTGTAGCACAAGGTACTGTTTGAGAACGAGATTTTGCTGTTAGTTTTGATTGATAAATTTCAATAGTTGCGGCTTTGACTGGTGAACCATCGCTGAGATGATTAACACGAATTAATCCGGAATCAGGAAACCATTGGGAAAATACACCTAAATTTGTTAATTCAACCAAGCCATAAGTTGTAGGTTCCCGCCACAGTTCTTTACCGTTATCTTGATATTTATTTGTCCGTGCTTGGACTCCATAAGCTAACATCCCCGTAGCACCGTTTAGCTTTTCTCGTAACGGCACAGTTACATCAACTGATTGATTTTTCTTAGTGGGTACTTTAAAGCTTTGCCATTCACTTGGTTTTGGCAGTAAGTCGTTGCCGTTACCTTGAGGATAGGCAGAGTTAAAATAAACTAAATCTGTAGGTTGAACTACGCTATAAGCTGCTTTGTATTTTGATTCTGGTAAATTTAC
>JBBSOP010000337.1:0-5936 GCA_038259655.1 Chroococcales cyanobacterium | reverse complement strand
CCCAGGATAATCGATTACAGTCACTAGCCAACCTAGAAATAGTAAAACTCCGCCAAGTCTCTCCCAGACTAAGAGACGGAAGGGCAAAGTAGCATTAGAAGGCGATTCTGCTTTTTGGTGTACTAACCAAGTTACTAGCCAGCCGCAAATGCCAATAGCCAAGCCTAACTGAGTGACGTTTACCCCAGCCACAAAAACTGCCCGTACCAGCAGTACTAATAGAGCATAAATAATTACAGCAGCATACAAATTTATTCCCGTTCCAGTCCGCCGTCTATCTTCATTGGCGAATGGAAGAGAGCGATTTTGATGAATGGTAATGATGGTTGTACCTACCATTGCCACATAAATAGCAATTAAGGGAAAACTTGGTAATTGCCAACCCCAATGCAGATAACTCAGCCCCAAAACATTGACTAGAGGTAGTTTTCCAGTTGGTAAATTATTAAAAACTGCCCGGTTGCTGCAAAGTAAAACTGTAACTAACGTCAAAATAGGACAAGCGATCGCCACTGTCAACCAATCCAACGGATTTTGCCATAACCGGAAGCTATCCATTGCCCAAAAATTAACTGGTATCAATAACAGGGTGACAATCAGCAATGTCTGAGCCGTTAATCTAAGGTTGTTTTGCCTACCTGCCCAAAAACTGAATCCCCAGAAACTCAAGGTATAAGCGAATAAAACTCCATATTGCCCAGAAGCGGGAAACCTCTCCCACTGACTAGCAGCTAGTACCCCAGAGGAAACCACTACTAAGAATACGCCTAAAAACAGCAGCCAGCGTACACTCAATTCTGCCCCCAATGACTGCAACATCGTGGCTAAAAAGTTCGGTTTAGCTGGTTGTTCGCGGCTCTGTAAAACTGCTATAGGTAAATGCTTAACAGGATCAGAAGTTGCAACTTTTACCTGTGGTTCAGGTTCAATCTCGGGTTGCAATACTACTCGACAAACTAGAAACTCGCTGCATAGCTGTTTGACTTGAGCATCAGATATCAAACCTAAATGTAGCCATATATCCAAACCTTCCAGTAACTCAGGATGGGAAGATGGCAATCTGATTTCAATTTTCAAAGGGCGTTCAAGCGGTGATGACATAAGTGGCAGCCCTACAAGTATGTACTTAAATCATGGGTTTGATTAAGTATATTTTGGTTCTATTTGTGCCACTTATTAACTTGACTAAACATTAATTTTTAATTTAATCGAAAACAGCCCGATAACCTTCCTTGAGACAATTGTGACTCTTGCCCATGCCCCATGCCCCATGCCCTATGCCCTAATACAATTGCAAGGGATAATTTCCATTTGAAGATTGATTACCAGTATTCATAGATTGCAACATTTTTTCTCGCTTTTTGCGTGCAATCTGTTGTAAATCGACAGTTCTATCAGTCTCATCGACAATTTCACCAGTTATCACCTCAAGCACATCTTCCAAAGTAATTACACCAGCAACATTGCCATATTCATCTACGACTACTGCAAGATGTTCACGCGCTTCTATAAAGTGTTTAAGTAGTTTATCTGCTCTAATGCTCTCAGGAACAAAGTAAGCTTTTCGAGCCATAGTAGCAATTTTTTGATCACTATTGCCTTCAACCATTGCTGTTAACAAACTCTGTTTTAAGGCATAGCCAATAACTTGATCAATAGAGTCATCAGTTACAATAATTCTGGTATGTTGAGAGGTGATAATATCGTTTTTCCCTTCTGCCAGCGTCAAATCACCTTTTATAGATGTCAGCATGATTCGTGGTGTCATGAGATCAGATGATGTCACATCATTTAATCTAAATACCCGCTGGATCATTTCTGCTTCATCACTTTCAATAATTCCTTCTTGTTTCCCAATATCTGCTAACAATTTTATTTCCGCTTCATTCGTTGTCGGTCGTTTTTTACCTTTAGAAAAAGGTGCAGTAACATTTTCTAAAATCCAAACTAACGGGGTGAAAGCAATAGATAAACCTGTGACAGGTATAGCTACTGACATGGCAATTTTTTCTGAATAGCGCTCTCCAATTGTTTTAGGAATAATTTCACCAAAGATGATAATTAGGAATGTCAATAAACCTGAAAATACACCAAGCCACTGATACCCTAGTACTTGAGTAGCAATACTACCCATGAGAATACTGCCAATAATATTGAAAGTATTGTTGAGTATTACAATAGTTGCAATAGGCCGATTCATGTTCTCACGAATTGCCAAAAGTGCAACTGCTGAGGGATTATTTGATTGCGCCAATTGTCGAACTCTCAATGTAGAAACAGAAAATAGTGCTGTTTCTGTACCAGAACAAACAGCAGAACCTAAAAGAACAAAAACTACGATGATTATAAGCTGTAACATATTATTTTAATCTAGAGAATAGAAAGTTAAGACTAGCTGATAATCATCTGAATTAATGCTTGACTCATTAATAATAGAACTCTTGCTGAAATGATGTGGGTTGCAATTTTGAAAATATTTAAGTGCTGCAAGCAGTAGCATGTTTGTTTTGTTACTTAATGTTTAGTGTTAATACAATTAGGCAATAAGTAAGAAAGTTTATACCATAAGCTTTTTAAACCTTTTTCACTGAGTAATTATTTCTATCTGACTGTACTAGTAGTCTGTCAAAATAAGTTTGCTGGGTTAATGGTAGAAAATTCAAGTTCTTTTCTCCCCCTGCTTCCCCTGCTTCCCCTACTTCCCCTGCCTGCCTTCACCGGTCATTTTTGGATTGACAGACCACTAGTGGATGTTGAACTCTCATAGAAATAATGTCATGTAATTTTATATTCTCAATTTTTTGATCATAGAGTTTAATCGTCTAATAAACTCATCAATGCTTGCAGTTGGTAGTCTTGTGGCTCTGACAATTGGCACTGCAATTCTAGCAGTTGAATCTCTAAAGCTTCTACTACATAGACCATATTAGATTCTTGTGCGATTTTTAGCTGATTTTCTTTAATTTCGATTTGTCGAAGCAAACGGTCTTCAACATGAATTGAATCGTAATCTTGAGAAATCATAGCTTTGTATCTAATCAGGATTCATGGAGTTAAACTAAATTTCTTACTTATATATTATCTCGCAATTGTATCAAATTTTAAATAAGTAGTATGAGGCTTGAGATGAGTCAGTCATGAAATTGCCTTGTAGTCAGCGGCTCATCCCTGTAGGGAATGCACTGGAAGATCCTGGGCTACTCATTACAAACCTTTAATTATTTACCCTACACCGATTTGTATATAAGCGATCGCCTATAAACAAGTTTTGTTTGTATAGAAATATAACCGTTTTAGCCAAGCATATTAATCATCTATTAATAAGCTTAGGACTTACGCAATAACTCTCTAAAATTCCTATTTCTCCGTGTCCACCGTCAAGCCTGCGGCATAGCTACGCTTAGCGCGCAGCGTCTTTGATAGGAGAAGTTTGCTCAACGAGGGGAACCCACCCAACGCACTGGCTTCTCTGCGTCCTCTGCGGTTTAATTTTCCGTTACTTGTGCGTAAGTCCTGTAAGCTGCTAAAAATATGTCTAAAGTTCAATTTAGATTTTTGAATTAAAAATAAGTCTTTTAGAGGCTTTAATTTTTACTAGAAAATAGTATTTTTAAGTAATTAACTCGTTATAAATATTTAAATATTGGAGGTGTCCTTGTGCGTTTTGGACAATGGATTGGCTTATTAGCTCTAATTATATCCATTTATATTATTTGGCAAATTAGACAAATACTTTTGGTAGCATTTGCATCTGTAGTTTTGGCTACAGTGTTAAATCAACTTGTCAGATTTTTACAGAGATTTCGGATCAAGCGTGGCATTGCGATCGCTCTAACAATTGGTCTTTTATTAGTACTTTTAGTTAGTTTTTTTGTACTGATTATGCCTAATATTGTTCAGCAATTGCAGCTATTCAATAACCTCTTAACAATGGCATTAGAACGTTTACGTTTATGGAATAATTGGCTACTCAACGTCATTCCAGACACCTTATTAGAAAATATTCGCGGATTAAGATATTTAACTCAAAGTCTACAATCTTGGTCAAATCAACTGATTAATAACTTCTTTTTCTTGATCAGTAGCTCGCTGAGCATTGTTTTAGGATTACTGCTCTTTTTTGTTTTGACCATCATGTTGTTATTAGATCCGACTCCTTACCAACGAGGCTTTACGCTGTTGTTCCCTGCTTTTTACCGTCAGCGAGTTGATGAAATTTTGCATAAGTGTGCTGCTTCTTTAACTGGTTGGATTAAAGGCACATTAATGACGATGTTGTTTATTGCTATTTTGAGCTATGTTGGGCTATCTATTTTGCAGATACCATCGCCACTAGTTAATGCTATTTTGGCAGGAATTTTAGAATTTATCCCTAATGTTGGCCCAACTTTAAGCGTAATTCCACCTGTACTCTTTGCCTTAGGTGATGCGCCTTGGAAACCAGTAGCAGTTATATTATTGTATTTGGGGATTCAACAAGTTGAAAGTCTTGTTATAGTACCTTTAGTAATGAGAAGTCAGGCATCACTTTTGCCGGCAGTTACTTTATTAGCAGTAGTCATTTTTGGGAGTTTTTTCGGTTTTTTAGGTGTATTTTTAGCTGTGCCATTAGTAATCGTTTGCCAAATTTGGATACATGAAGTTTTGGTCAAAGATGTACTTAACGAATGGCATACTCAGGACAGATAAAACCAAAACTGAGATGTAAAAATGACGAATAGAAGATGATGATCTTCCACGCCATTATCAAGAGCGATCGCGGGCTATATTGTAGTCAATAACTGCTTCTATGAATCGGTGCTTTTAGTGTGTCATTTTTTAACTACAAACAACACCGCGCTTACGCTCTTTAGAGGATGTAACTACTGCTGTTGGCTTACTTTCCCAGTTGCATAATAAATCAGTAAATGCCTCATGATTAAGCATTGCCAACTTTTTTTTAGAATCAATAGCTTAACGAACGCGATCGCGTTTGTCAATAATTTCCACAGTATTTTCATCGGTGGTTGTTCTATCGATATCCCGATTCATACCACCAGCACGACTGACATCAGAATTGGAACTACGATCATCAGAGATGTCGTACACTCTCCACTCACGAATACCCCGATTGCTCAAAATAGAAGCAGCACGCTCAATTTCTTCTTCGTAACCCTCAACGGTCACTAAATAATGTCCTTGGGATACGCGATCGCCGTAAGTTCTTGCTTCCTCTTCAGGAATACCTAAACCAGTCAGAGCGCCTACTATACCACCTGCTGCCGCCCCAATACCAGCACCAGCCAAGGTAGTTGCGATCGTACCTGCTGCTAGAAAAGGCCCTGCACCAGGAACCAGCAAAGCTTCTAGACCTACAAGTAAGCCACCCAAACCTCCTAACACAGTACCTGTGGTAGCCCCAATACCAGCTCCTTCTTGAGCCTCATTGTCACCGCGATTTTTGACATCAGCCCCAGCAATTTGGTCATTGCTGTCTGTATCTTTAGCTAACACAGACACTTTATCCATCGAGAAACCTGAGTTTCTGAGTTCATGCAATGCTTCTTCAGCTTGCTGTCGGCTAGAAAATGTCCCAATTGCGCGTTTATATTGTAGAAATGCCATTTTTCCTCCTTGCATAATTACAAATGTGTGTATACATTAAGTAATTTTTGCAGTGATACTTGTATTATTTTCTCTCTTGGCATCAAGGTATTCATCAATCCATAGGGTTAGTTTGAATCCACCAGAAGAGAGGGGTTTAATACAAATAATTTGCAATTGTTCTATTTTGAATGTGGTAGAAGCGATCGCATCATCAATAAGGGACTTGCAACTAAAAAAATATTCCATCGTTATAGAAGCAGGGGGGCATACTTCGACTGCGCGGTAGTTGAATCTCGACTTCTCTACGAGACGCTACGCGTAGCTTGCTTCTCCGTAGGGGTACGCTCGAT
>JBBSOP010000336.1:0-5953 GCA_038259655.1 Chroococcales cyanobacterium | reverse complement strand
TAACGTTTTGCTCTACTACAGCTTGGGCAGCAATTTGACTCACTTTACCTGTAAAGGTTTTTCCGGGATAAGCATCTGCTTTAATTGTGACTGGTTGACCAAGGCGAATTTTAGAAATATTAGTTTCGGCTAAATTGGCCACAACTTCATTGGTAGAAGCTAAGGACAAGATTGAAGATGAAACCGCCGAAGATACAGAACTGGCTGAGGTTGTAGGAGTTACAAAAGCTCCTGGATCAGCATATTTTTTCGTTACCAAACCTTCAAAAGGCGCGCGAATGATGTTGTCATTAATTTGAGCTTGAACATTTTGCAGCGAACCACGAGCAGAAATTACCTGAGCGTTGGCTACATCAATATCTTCTCGGCGCGTTCCTGCCTTTAAAAGTGCTAAAGCTTCCTGTCTCTGCTTAACTACAGACTTAGCTTGCTCAATGTCTTCGGGACGTGACCCAGCTTTTTGTAATGCTAAAGCTTGCTGTGCTTCATTGACCGCAGCTTGGGCGCTGTCACGATCTGCACGAGTTTGATTTACACTTTGTAGAGAAATGGCTCCGGCATCATAGAGTTGTTGATTACGGCGGAAATTATCTTCAGCTTTACTTAAATTAGCTTGGGCGCTATTTAAGCGTGCCTGTGCTTGGGCAATGTCTTGAGGACGATTACCTGCTTGCACTTTTTGCAGATTTGCTTGAGCTTCGTCTAACTGTGCTTGAGCTTGTCCAATATCTTGAGGGCGATTACCTGCTTGTGCTTTTTGCAGATTTGCCTCAGCTTGTGCCAACTGTCCTTGAGCAGAGGTGAGTTGCCCACGCAGGTTGGAATCATCCATATATGCTACTATCTGTCCCTTTTTGACAATATCTCCTTCCTTCACTAGCAGTTTTTTCAGTATGCCTGAGTTTTTAGGACTAAGGTTGATTGACTGCTCAGGTTTGACTGTGCCGTTTGCTGAAATTGTGATTGTTAAATCTTGCCTTTCTACAGGTTGTGTAAGTATCCGTCGTCTTGCTTGTTGATTAGGAAGGATGGCTACTTGGTAATAAAGTGCGTAACCAATTCCACTTAATAGTCCCAGGATGAGTAGCCAAGACAGCCAATGATTGCTACGCTTTTTTTTTACTTCTGGCAGCAAAGATGAGGAATCTATTGAAGGCGATGTATCAGTTTTCATATTAAATACCAGTGTTGAAAAAATGGCTACCGAGCTAGTTCTTAACGGCTAGAACTTAAGCCTAGTAGCCCGATACTTGCAATTCTTTGATTTTTTAGTCATCGCTATATACGTATTAAAAGCTTCTTGCAGGGTAAAGATCAAAGAACTCAAGTGTATAAAGTGTATTGCACCCGATCGCAACTCGCTATATTCTCACTATTACCCCATTGGGAAGTCTGATATCGCCGTTTTGAAGTCTGACTACATTTCTACCAGAAACAATTTCCTGACTGGGAATAACAATATCCCCATTAGGAAGTCTGAAGTAACCTGGATTACGCAGTCTAACTATTCTTCTAGCAGAAACAATTTCCCCGTGGGGAAGTCTGATGTCACCATTAGAAAGTCTAGTTACTTTGTTGGAAGTAACCACTCTTCTGTTAGGAGTAACTACTCTGACTGGAGTCACTACTCTTCTATTGGGAGCAACGACTTTTCTGTTAGGAGTAACTACTCTGGTGCGGACTTCTCTAAGATGATGTTTTGTCTCAGCACTTGCAGATGTAGTCAAAAAAATTGGAGAAACGATGAGAGCCGTAGCCAAGAGTATGGCTGGACGTATTTGTTTCAACATAAAATTGACTCCTTTGTTTACATGGAATTTCAATTGTGATTGAGTTCCGATGAGGAAAATTACAATTGATGCCAGCAATTATCAACTAGAAAGCCATAATTAAGTGCGTGACCAAAGTCACTAGTAGTTACGAATTGATCTATGACCAAAGTCATCAATTTATTAAGCCAAAAAAATTTGGCTCAACTACAATAAATCAATTTTCCTTCAGGACTTAATTACACACCCTGTCAGCTGTTAAAAGTTCTCTCGCCGCTGCCAATGAATTTAATAGAATAGATTTATCTGTTTGCTTTTCACGAGGACTTCCGCAATGCTGAATTTATCCACATGCTTTGCTACTATGGCTATCTTATTGTAGGAACTGTGGTAGTAATAAATTGATTGGGAATATGTTGACTAAGCGCAAAAGCCGCAGTGTTGCCGCTGTTTTAGCTTTTTCTGGCACGCTGACAATTTCAGGATTACATAAGTTTTATTTGGGACAGCCTTTGTGGGGTGTGTTGTATGTTTTGCTTTCTTGGACACCGATACCTAAGGTAGCTAGTGCTATTGAGGGAGTTTGGTACTTAGCTCAAGATGAAGAAGCTTTTGATCGTAATTTTAATTTCGGTAAGTCAGCAGTCAAAATATCACAACAAGCGAGCAATAATGTCGGGGCGATCGCTGATGCTATGCGTGAGTTAGATGCTTTGCGTCAAGATGGACTGATTTCTGAGTACGAATTTGAACAAAAGCGCCGCCAGCTGCTCGACCAAATTTCTTGAAGCAAGCAAAAATGATGAACAACTGGCTACCTTTGAATCTCAAGTTACAAAAACTCAAGGCAAAGCTCCTCAACGACCCCTATTATCGACTACAGTCTGGGGAGGAAATTCAAGTAGCAGCCAAACTGGGTATTCGCATTGATGCTAATCAAGCGACTGTAGATGATTGGTTACGTCTACCTGGTTTGTCGATTCATCAAGCGCGATCGCTGGTGGAACTTTCACGCTCAGGTGTTAAATTTTACTGTATTGAAGATATTGCGGCAGCTTTGAGTATGCCAGTCCAACGATTAGAGCCGTTAAACCCACTTTTAATTTTTAGTTACTATGACCACGAATCTTTGGATAAACCTGCGTTTTTAGTTAACCCAAACACAGCCACAGTTGAGCAATTAGCCAAAATTCCCTTTATAGATTTATCTTTAGCTCAAGCAGTAGTCCAAAATCGCTTATCGGCTGGACTTTACCGCAATTTAGCCGATTTTCAGCGACGACTAGAGTTATCTGGTGAAGCGATCGCCCAGATGATGTATTATTTGAGGTTTTAAGACTTCCAGCGCTGAGAGCAGATTTTTGAAGAATTTACCAAAGAAATGGGTCTAAAGCCCCGCCATTCTAGGGCAACTTTTCTGGTATACTGAGTGTAGTGGAAAGGTAATCAACCACTTAAAAAACCTAGCCGTCGAAAGACAAAGCGCGCTGAACCTTGAAAATTAAACGGCAGTTGCTCTACTTGGGGAAACCCCAAGACCGCACTGCCTCATCTATGCGGTTCTACTGCATTTTTCTAGTTTCCTCCTAGCAGTGGGTAAAAGATTTATAGGGGCTAGACGACTCAGAATTTTGGAACAAATTGTTTCAAACTCAACAGGACTCGCAGTTATGTGAATAGGGTAGGGCATACCCGAATCAACGCTTGGGGAGAATCCCACCTCTGGCTTGGATGACGCAAGGACTTTAAGTTAAGTGGTTTCGTTGAACCAAGAATCCCCGTCGATTTATCGCGGGGAGTGTCAACTCTTTAAAACTTTCAGGGGTTGTTAAAATCCGTCCACAATTATTAGAGTTAAGTTAGTTGCCTTGGTGGGATGGACAGTCCTAAAGAACGATGACCCAACAAACAGAAAGAATTTGTATCCTTGGTGGAGGCTTTGGTGGTCTCTACACTGCTTTGCGCCTTAGTCAGTTACCTTGGGAATCTTCACAAAAACCCGAAATTGTGCTAGTAGATCAAAGCGATCGCTTTTTATTTTCTCCTTTACTTTACGAATTACTCACAGGTGAACTGCAAACCTGGGAAATTGCCCCACCTTTTGAAGAACTTTTACAAGGTACTGGTATACGTTTTTATCAAGCAGTTGTGTCTGGAATTGATACCGATCAAAAACGCGTGCATTTACAAGACGGGCCAGAAATTCCTTACGACCGATTGGTACTAGCTTTGGGCGGAGAAACACCACTAGATATGGTAACTGGAGCCACGTCTTACGCCTATCCGTTCCGTAGCATTACTGATGCCTATCGTTTAGAAGAACGCTTGCGGGTATTAGAAGAATCTGACGCAGATAAACTCCGGGTGGCAATTGTTGGGGCTGGTTATAGCGGCGTGGAATTGGCTTGTAAACTGGCAGACAGATTAGGGAATAGAGGGCGCTTTCGATTAGTTGAAATCAGCGATCAAATATTGCGAACTTCCCCCGAATTTAACCGTGAAGCCGCTAAAAAAGCTTTAGAAGAAAAGGGTGTGTTTATTGATTTAGAAACCAAAGTTGAATCAATAGGACAAGATACCATTTCTTTAGAATACAAAAATCAGGTAGATACAATTCCCGTAGATTTGGTAATTTGGACTGTAGGAATACGAGTTGCTTCTGTAGTGCGATCGCTACCTTTTAAGCAAAACCAACGTGGTCAAATTAGCATTACACCGACTTTGCAAGTCCTTGAACATCCCGAAATCTTTGCTTTGGGAGATTTAGCAGATTGTCTTGATGCTGAAGGTCAACAAATACCCGCTACAGCCCAAGCAGCCTTCCAACAAGCTGATTATACAGCTTGGAATATCTGGGCTTCTTTAACTAATCGCCCCTTACTTCCCTTCCGCTATCAACAGTTAGGAGAAATGATGGCATTGGGTACAGACAACGCTACCTTGACTGGTTTAGGAATTAAACTAGATGGTTCTTTGGCTTATGTCGCCCGTCGTTTGGCTTACTTATATCGGATGCCAACTTTAGATCATCAGCTCAAAGTTGGTTTTAATTGGCTAGTCCGTCCTATTATAGATACACTTTCTCAGTAGCAGATAGTGTGCCTTGACTGCGGAAACTCTCTCACAAGCCAAAATCTCAAATCCGACATTTGTAAATCATAAAAAGTTTGATGGAACGACCGAAAGTTATTCTAGTAGATGCTGTGGGTACACTCTTCGGAGTCAAAGGCAGCGTAGGTGAAGTATATAGTCAGATAGCCCAAGAATTTGATGTTGAAGTAGCACCAGAAGTATTAAATACAGCATTTATCAAAAGCTGGAAAGCAGCACCACCGCCAGTTTTTCCAGATGCTGACGCACAAGATATTCCCCAACGGGAGTTTGATTGGTGGCAGGTAATTGCCTTGAATACTTTTGAAAGTGCAGGTGTTCTCAAGCAATTTTCCGACTTTGCGGCATTTTTTGGTGAACTTTATATCCACTTTGGCACTGGCCAACCGTGGTTTATTTATCCCGATGTCTTACCATCTTTATTAGACTGGCAGCGTTCAGGAATTGAACTAGGGATATTATCTAATTTTGATTCCCGAATTTATTCAGTATTACAAAGTTTAGGACTAAGCCAATACTTCAAATCCATTACTATTTCTACCCAAGCTCGTGCAGCTAAACCAGATCCGCAAATTTTTGCCATTGCTTTAGAAAAGCATAACTGTCCACCTGAGGCAGCGTGGCATATTGGTGACAGTATCGAAGAAGACTATCAAGGGGCTAAAGCCGCCGGACTCAGGGGCATTTGGATTAATCGAGATCAAGTACAACCAGGCAGTTAGCAATGTTAGAAAACGCAGAGGTACAGCCTGACTCTTGTCACTAAGTAGGACAGCATAAATAATTAAAGGTTTGTAGTGAGGACTTTAGTCCTCTCTACCAGACGCTACGCGATCAGCGCAGCTATGGGCGCAGGGCTTGAGAAGAAAGGGCTAAAGCCCTTACTACGAAATCAATTACAGTAATTTTAACGTGAGTTCGACGGCTCTAAAAAACCCTGCTTCCATTCCTCTCCCCCAAGGAGCTACGGTGTACACACAAGTACGCCCAGAGCGAGTTTCCAGCCAAAAAAGGTGTATTCAAACTGCTCAAGACCACGAACCAAAGTAGTAATACCGGGAGGTTTCTGAGAC
>JBBSOP010000335.1:0-5959 GCA_038259655.1 Chroococcales cyanobacterium | reverse complement strand
TTGGGTTTTAGTTAGGGAGTAGAAGAGAGGCAGGGGGAGCTGGGGAGGCAGGGGAAGCAGGGGAAGGTGAAGAGAATAACGACCAATGCCCCATGCCCCATCCCCATGACCAATGCCCAATGCCCAATGCCCCATTCTTAGTAACAAAGGACAAATTAGGATGAAAATTGCCTTTACAACAAGTGACCACGTTCATATTAATGCTCACTTTGGATGGGCAAAAGAAATTGATGTTTATGAAATCTCAGACAAGGGATATGATTTCTTAGAAACTCTGACGTTTGAAGGTGATCTCAAAGAAGATGGGAATGAGGATAAAATCACTCCCAAACTTCAGGCTATAGAGGATTGCACAATTGTTTATGTAACAGCAATTGGTGGTAGCGCCGCAGCGCGTTTAATCAAAAAAGGTGTTACCCCAGTTAAGGCTAAATCAGAAGAGGAAGAAATTAACGAAATTCTGACTAAATTAGTCCAAACTCTCAAGGGTAATCCTCCTCCTTGGTTACGTAAGGCTTTACAACCAAAAACTTCAAATTTTGCAGACGACGTTGAAAATGAAGCAGCCGTATGAGCGAAAACAATAGTGTTAACGGAACAGCTACAGCCGAAGTCTTGAGTTCCCCTTTTTTGAAGATATTGGTACAACAAATCCGGGGTCAAGATGCTTACGGAACTTATCGCAAATGGTCAGATGAATTAATTCTTAAACCCTTTGTTGTCACCAAACAAAAGAAGCGGGAAATTTCTCTTGAAGGTGAAGTTGATCCGATTACTCAAGCACGGATTATGGCATTTTTCCGGGCTGTAGCCGCAGGTATTGAACAAGAAACAGGTTTGATATCTCAAGTTGTCATTGATTTGAGTCATGAAGGTTTTGGCTGGGCGTTAGTTTTTTCTGGTCGTCTTTTGTTAACTACAAAAACCTTGCGTGATGCCCATCGCTTTGGTTTTGATTCCTTAGATAAGTTAGCAGAAGAGGGAGAAAATTTTGTCCAAAAAGGTATTGATTTGGCGAAGCGCTTCCCCGAAGTCGGCAAACTTTGAAAGTTAATTGCTCTTAGTGTCTTTGTGCCTTGGTGGTAATCAACCACAAAGACACTAAGACACAAAGTTTAATCATTAGGAGTAATTAATGGTGCAGGAAATTGAGGATCTGAAACATCAAATCAGAAAGCTCAATAGTAAAGCCGGGCAGATGAAAATGGATCTGCATGATTTAGCAGAAGGTTTGCCTACAGATTACACACAACTTATGGATGTGGCAGCTGCAACTTATGAAGTTTATCAGCAATTAGATGAACTTAAGCAACAGCTAAAACAATTGGAGAAAGCTAAATGACTGGAACTATTAAAGAATTTCAAAAGCTCGTAGATGCAGAAGAATTTTTGCAGTTTTTTGATCTGCCCTACGACCAAACATTTGTGAATGTAAATCGTCTGCATATTTTGAAGAAGTTTTCCCAATTTATGGGGGAAGTTGATGAGAAGTTTCCTGACTTAAGTCCTGAAGAAAAGCTCAGTCAATATTCTTTGGCTTTGCAAAGAGCTTATGAGGTATTCCTGGAATCTTCACCCCATGAACAAAAGCTATTCAAGGTATTTAATGACAAGCCAAAGAATGTAGTCACGCTGACAGAAATCACTTCTGATTAGGAGGTAAAAAGTGATAGACCTAACGCCTACCGAGTTAGAAAGATATAGTCGCCAAATGATGCTTCCAAACTTTGGCGAAACAGCTCAGAAGCGCCTGAAATCAGCGACGGTTCTGGTTACGGGTGTGGGGGGATTGGGCGGTACGGCGGCGCTTTATTTAGCAGTAGCGGGCGTTGGGCGACTGATCTTAGTCCGGGGTGGTGATTTGCGTTTAGATGATATGAATCGTCAGATTCTGATGACGGATGATTGGGTAGGTAAACCAAGAGTTTTCAAAGCTAAAGAAACTCTAGAGGCGATCAATCCTGATATCCAAATAGAAGCAATTCACGATTACGTCACCCCGGAAAATGTTGATTCTTTAGTCCAATCGGCTGATATGACTCTCGATTGCGCCCACAATTTTACAGAGCGCAATTTGTTAAATGAAGCTTGTGTGCGCTGGCGTAAACCAATGGTGGAAGCGGCGATGGATGGGATGGAGGCTTACCTAACCACGATTATTCCTGGTGTGACTCCTTGTTTATCCTGTCTATTTCCAGAAAAGCCTGATTGGGATCGGCGTGGCTTTTCAGTTCTAGGCGCTGTTTCTGGAACACTGGCTTGTCTGACGGCGTTGGAAGCAATCAAGCTGATTACTGGGTTTAGTCAACCTTTGTTATCGCAATTGCTGACAATAGATTTAAATCGGATGGAATTTGCCAAGCGCCGTACTCACCGCGATCGCTCTTGTCCAGTTTGTGGTAACACTGCACCTTGGAGATACGCTCAAGGTAAATCAATGGAACCTACAAGCAATCTTACAACATAGGCGATCGCTCCAAAAAAAACTCACATTCCAAATCAGAACTAAATTAATCGCTACAGATTAGGAGACTTGATGAGTGTTACTTTGACAGAAAAGGCAGAACTTCGTCTACGGGCATTTATACTCGCTTCCTCTCCCAACGCTAACGGCGCAACTAAAGGTATCCGCGTTGCTGTAAAAGATGGTGGTTGCAATGGTTACGAATATGCAATAGACATCACCAGCAAGCCCCAACCAGATGACTTGGTAATCAAACAAGGTGAGGTACTGGTTTACCTTGATCCCAAAAGTGCGCCGTTATTAGAAGGGATAGTCATCGATTTTGTCGAAGGGGTGATGGAAAGTGGCTTTAAGTTCACTAACCCCAATGCCAGCGATACCTGTGGTTGCGGAAAATCCTTTAAAGCAGGTGACTGTACACCTACTGGCGTACCTTGCACATAAATAATTCGTAATTCGTAATTCGTAATTCGTAATTTTGACTGAGCAGCAATAATTACGTTAGCGAGTCTGTGAACGTTATTACAGATTATTAATTACGAATTATTTAACATTTCCCGTAGACGTACTCTGCACAATTTCTCGAAGCCGGAAGCTACAAAAACTTCGAGAATCCCATCTCATCCTATAAATTTTGAGGAGAATCCACAAATGGCTACCTACCAAGTTAGATTAATCAGCAAAAAAGAAGACCTCGATACCACAATTGAAGTAGACGAAGAAACTACCATTTTAGAAGCAGCAGAAGAAAATGGTATTGAATTACCCTTCTCTTGTCATGCAGGTTCTTGTTCTAGTTGTGTAGGTAAAGTAGTTGAAGGTGAAGTTGATCAATCTGATCAAATCTTTTTAGATGACGAGCAAATGTCAAAAGGATTCGCCCTACTTTGTGTTACTTACGCCCGTTCTAACTGCACAATCAAAACACATCAAGAACCATATCTCGTCTAAATTTCAGCAGTGGAATAAATGATGAAGGGTGAAACTTTAATAATTCATCCTTCATTTTTCATGTTGTATCTATCCTTAATAGTGACAATGTTTACTCCTTTTAGTGTGACTGGCTGCTCATTAGAATTGCTGCAAGTGGGAGAACAAGGGATTATCACTTCTTGTAAAATCCCAGATGATCTAGTCCTCAAAAAGCTAAAATCGCTGGGTGTAGCAACAGGTACTGTGGTTACTTTAGAACAGCAATTTCCCTCTTTAATTATTAAAGCCGGAAAAATATTATTAAATCTAGAAAAAGAAGTTGCCCGCGCTATTTATGTCCGCATTATTTAGATACCCGACTTCTTTAATAAGTCGGGTATCTTGGAATCTTGTTTAATCAACAGCAATGATTACATCTGATGACTTAATCACAGCGTAAGCTTGTTTACCCTCTGCCAGTCCCAGCTTTTCGGCTGAAGCTTTTGTGATTATAGATACTAGTTCTATTCCAGATGCTAACTCTAAAGTCACTTCTGTATTAACAGAACCATTTACAATCTTTTTGACAGTAGCCTTAAGAGAATTACGAGCGCTGATTTTCATGTTTTGATTTTCCTTGGAGTTATTTATACTAAATAAACTATAGCAGTCCTAAATCATTCGTGAACAACAAGATCCCCGACTTCTTTGAGAAGTCGGGGATCTGAGTAGTAAGTTTCTAGGAGTCGAATAATATGATCAATCAACCAACTCAGCAATGGTTAATAGCAAACGGCTATAACTCTGAAGATTTAAATCAACCAGGTGAAAATGGTGATACGGCTTTAATGAAAGCTACAAGAGCAGGAGTTTATGCAGTTGTCAAAGAACTGATTGATGTCGGTGTAGATATTAATGCTACAAATAGCGATTGCAATAATGCTTTGTGGTTTGCTTGTTTTGGTAATCATTATGAACTCATTAATTTGTTACTCGCTGCCAAGATTAATATTGACAACCAAAATGATAATGGTGCAACTGTTTTCATGTATGCAGCATCAGCAGGTAAAACCGAAGTTGCTAAGTTACTTTTGCAACATCATCCTAACTTAGAGTTAAAGAACTTAGACGACTATCGAGCAATAGATTTCGCTAGCAATGTAGAAGTTTTAAGGTTACTTAAAAATGCCATCAAATCAGAATCAAGGAAAAGCTTATCATGATTCTACCAAGCATTCTTACTTATCAGTACAGATCAATCCTAATTATGTAGATGCATCAACTCAACCGATTGCATTTAAAGTTTATCCAAAATTTTATCGGCGGGTGAAATTAAATCTCAATAATCCTGCTCATGCCTTTATCTGGTTAACTAGTGCTGTCACTTCAGAAAAATTATATAAGAATACATCTGATAAATTGCGGGTAAATCCATCAGCAGGCGCTCTCTATCCTACAGAAGTTTATATCCAAATTCGTGGGATAGAGGAAATGATAGATGGAATATATCATTTAGAAGTTGAGAATAATTGTCTAACACTCATCTATGAATTGATTGATGATGGTTTAGAGAATTATATTATACCTAATAAAAGTATCAACGGATTCATTTTTTTAATTAGTTGTGTTTATTATAGGTCTAGTTGGAAATATCAAGATCGAAGTTTGAGATATTGCTTTTTAGATAGCGGACACCATTTAGGTGCGTTCGCCTTCGGCGTGGCGAAGCCTCTCGCTGCATCAGCTTATCTCCATGATAAAGATATACAATTGATTTTTGACTTTGATAAACTCGCTCTCAATCAAGATTTAGGCTTTGAGAATAAAGAGTTTATTACTGCTTGTGCGATCGCAGGAAAAGTACAAGATCAATTAGTCAGACGTTTAAGGCTGAAAGTTCCTTTTGTTTGTGGTACAGATTATTTTGAAGCTAATCAATTTATTGAAGATAGCTATCAAGTAACAGCTTTACAGAAGAGTAAACACCAGAAATTAAAGCAGCCTCAGTTTAACTTTGATCAGGAGAAATTTCAGCAAACTATTTGGAATCGGCGTTCTGTTAGACGTTTCCGGAAACAGTTTATTTCTCAAGAAAACTATTTATATATCTTGCAACAGCTTGAGCAGCCAATACCAACTGAAAGTGGTGAGGATTTAGAAATTTATTCAGTCTTACATAGAGTAGAAGGCATGTCACCTGGGTTATATAAAGGTACTCTTCTGCTTCAGGCTGGTGATTTCAGCGAACAGACAGGATACTTATGCGTTAATCAAGCGATCGCAAAAGATTGTGCTGTAACTTTCTTTTTTGTGTCCGACTATACGAACTATCAAACTGCGATGCAATTGGCTGGTTTTTTAGGACAAAGGATATATCTGGGTAGCAATTACTTAGGGATTAAATGTAGTGGAATTGGGGCTTATTATGATGACGAAACTCGCAGATTCTTAAAAATAAACAAAGATATTCTTTATGCAATGGCGATTGGAATTTAAGTAGGAACATCAACAGCAATGACTAATAAGAAGTTTTATTTCAATGGTGATGAATCTCATCATATTCAGCCAACATCGGCAGATATT
>JBBSOP010000334.1:0-5966 GCA_038259655.1 Chroococcales cyanobacterium | reverse complement strand
CTGTTAGACAAAAATGGTTTACAAGATGAGCATTTTGTGGTACGAATGACAGGCTGTCCTAATGGTTGCGCCCGTCCTTACATGGCAGAATTAGCTTTTGTGGGTAGCGCCCCTGAATCTTATCAAGTTTGGCTGGGGGGTTCACCAGCTCAAACGCGGTTGGCGCAACCTTACATAGAAAAGCTGCACCATAATCATTTAGACAGCTTCTTAGAGCCGATTTTTGTTTATTTTAAGAAATCGCGGCAATCTGGAGAAAGCTTCGGTGATTTTTGCGATCGCGTTGGTTTTGATGCGATTCGTGATTTTACTGCTCAGTACGAGCCGGAACCAGCAGGAATTGAGACTAAAGCCAAAACTAGTCAATCTCCTAGTAGATCTAGGCATCGGATTAGCCTCCACGATGAGATTTACGAACAGTTGAAAGTTGCCGCTACTAGCCAAGGGCAACCCATGACTAATCTAGTTAACGAAGCTCTCAAAGAATATTTGCAGAAACTATCCTAAATCAGTGAACAGTTGGGGACATGCATGGAAATGTCGAGGGCTGAGCGAAGTCGAAGCCCGATCTTTTGGTACACTATTTAACCGCAAGTCCCTTATCAGTTATCAAGTGGCTTTTGACTGATAACTGATAACTGTTAATGATGTGAAGAGCGAAATAGATGACTATGTTCAGGATCGTATAAACGCGATCGCCCTGTCACTGGTAATAGTGCTGGACTAATTACATAAAGTGTGGTACGAATCAAATCTTCTGCATGAGTACAGTCTGCCATCTCGTTGAGGGGAACAACCTTGATTTTTTCGTCTGGCCATCCTAAACGAAAACAAATTGCAATGGGGGTTTCGGCGGGGTAGTGTGCGAGTAACTTGGCTTGGGCATTTTCAACGTGACGCGCACTCAGATAAAGGCAGAGGCTAGCTTGATGGGCAGCTAGGGAGGCTAATTCTTCGTTTGCTGGGACTTCTGTACGTCCACTGATGCGCGTCAAAATGATAGTTTGAACTAAACCAGGTACAGTTAATTCTATTTTGAGTTTGGCAGCGGCAGCTTGAAAGGCGCTAATACCTGGGATAACTTCAAAGGGAATGTTTGCCTCTGCTAAGAGGTGCATTTGTTCGTGGATAGCACTGTAGAGACTAGGATCACCCGAATGAAGACGAACTACAGATTGATGCGATCGCACTCGTTCAATCATCAGCGCTACAATTTCTTCTAAAGTCTTATCCGCAGTCCGAATAATTTCCGCATCTTGTCGGCAAATATGCAGAATTTGTTCGGGTACTAAGGAATCAGCACATAAAATTACATCTGCAACTGTTAGCAATTTTTGTGCTTTAACCGTTAATAAGTCTGGATCTCCGGGGCCTGCTCCCACAATATACACTATTGATTTTATGTGATTGGGATGATTTTGCATACAAAAATTTTTAGTGTAGTTACGTAATTACTAGCAGGCAGAAAATTCCCCAGAAGTTTTTTTGGTATTTTCTCAGTGTCTTTCCGGATTTACCATCTATCCCTAGTAGAAAGTAATGGTAGATGCACCCTGGTTAAGCCCTAGAAAATATTCTGGGGCATTTTTTATTTTTTGGTTAGTTGTCAGTTGTTAGCGATGCACTGAGCGTAGTCGAAGTGTGGTCAGTGGTCAATTGTGTCTCCCCCATATCTTCTTGCCTTTCCTATTCCCGGTCACTGAGCGTAGCCGAAGTGCTGCTTCTTACTCTCCCAAGGCTGAGGGAGAAACCACATCAGGTAAAGGGCGTTTACGTATGTAAAGCCAAGTCAATCCAGCTAATCCCAAGGCAATACCAACGAGACTGACGACTTGCGCTATTCGCAAAGGCCCCAACATCAAACTATCGGTGCGAAGACCTTCGATCCATAAACGTCCTAAACTGTAGGCTATCAAGTAAACCATAGATAACGCCCCAACTCTTAGGCGTAACTTGCCAGATAAACCCCGAAAAAACAAAGTTATTAGCAAAGTAAATACCGTTAAATCCCACAGAGATTCGTAGAGGAATGTGGGATGGAAATATTCAAAATTCGCTAACTCTGGAGGACGGCGTTGTGGTGGAATATATAGTTTCCAAGGTAAATTGGTAGGGCTGCCAAAAGCTTCAGAATTAAAGAAATTACCCCAACGCCCGATCGCTTGTCCTAAAATCAATGAAGGAGCGACTAAATCAGCTAATTGCCAAAAAGAAACCTGCTTGAGTTTGGCAAAGATTAAAGCTGCTAAAGTACCACCAATAATTGCTCCATGAATCGCAATACCTCCTTGCCAAATGGCGATAATCCTCTCTGGGTATTGAGCATATTCTGACCACTGAAACAAAACGTAATAAAGCCGTGCTGCGGGAATTGCCCCAATCACCAGCCAAATTGACAAATCGCTCAACAAATCAGGATTAATATTACGGCGTTTTGCTAAATACTGAGAAAGGCTAACGCCGATTAATACAGCCGTAGCAATCAATAACCCATACCAGCGGATAGTTATTGGGCCTAGTTTCACCAGAATAGGGCCTGGAGAAGTAAACTGAAATGCCAAAGGCAAAGTGGAAATATCCAGTGCCATGCAAAAATACCTAGTTGACTAAATTGTTAAGGGCTTTGTGTATATAAATAATTGAAGCAGGTTTTGTTAACCCTCAGTAAATATGATTTTTTGAAAGAGAAATAATTACAAATTTATATAAGCCAGTTAATCCAGTTCCATAGCAGAATTTTCTGCCCCGTTGTCTTGCATATAAACATCTCGAATCGGAAATGGAATTGAAATTCCTGCTTTTTGATAACTTTTATGTAATTTTTTCACAAATAGATGTTTACCTATACGCTGATCAAAGTATTCGCTGACACGCATATACAGGGTAAAATCTATACTAAAATCATTAAAAGTATGAAATCTAATATATGGTTCAATGGCAATTAAACTTGGTGCAATTTCTCGCATTACCTCTTTAGCAACCTCCACAGTCACTCTTTCAACTTCTTCTAAATCGCTATCGTAGCTGACACCTACATTCATTGTTAAAGTAATTTCTTTTGCTGGTAAATGGTAGTTAGTAAAAATTGCCGAAGCCAATTTAGAGTTTGGTACAATAATCACATTATTAGAAATTTCTCTGATCGTCGTATTCCGCCATGTAATATCTGTGACATAACCTTCATAATCATTATCTAGTTTTACATAATCTCCGGTTCTGACTTGCTTAGAAATAAGTAGATAAAAACCAGAAAATAAATTTGCTAATGTGTCTTGAAGTGCCAAGCCAACTGCTATACCACCAACTCCTAAAGTGGTAATTATTGGCGTAATTTGAATACCAACAGTTTGTAGTAAGATTAATGTTCCTAAAACCAGAACCACAGTCATGGCTAGATTGGAGATCAGTGATGTTGGAACTCCTTCAGCTCTGCGAAGAAATAAGTTCACAAAACCAGCAGTCAGTCTGGCTAAGACTAAGGTCACTGAACATAGAAAAACAATAGTGATAATTTTTTGTAGGAGAATTTTGATATCTGTATCGAGCTTAAATGAAGAGTAAGAAATTGCGCCCGAAAAACCAGCAAGCATAAACCAAAGAAATGTCATTCGGCGCAGAGAGCTAAATATAACTTCGCCGCCTAAAATTTGTCTTTTAGTAACAAATCTGCTCAGTTTTTTAAAGATAAATTTTTCGCCAATTATTCCTGCTAATAAGCCAAATAAAATAAACGATATTGGGAGAATCCATTGCACCATATTCATTTTGATATTTTCACTAAAGGGATAAGAATTAATGTCTCACGCAGAGGCGCAGAGGCAAGGCAGCACGGTCTTCTCCCAAGGGGAGACGCTACGCGATGGGGGTTTCCCCCATGAGTGACTGCCGCACAGAGAGGATAAGGAGTTTAAGATTTTAATAAATCAAGTTTCATCCCATGATTCAGCAACGCCGAATTTATCTCTACACTTCTAGTAAATGCCAAATCTTAAGATGTATTGGGCATCAAGGCTATGGTTAAAATCGATAACATGGATCTGCCAATTATTTACCATCCAGATTATATTGCTCCTCTGCCAGAAGGACATCGTTTTCCGATGTCTAAGTTCCGACAACTATATGAATTGCTTTTGACTGATGGTGTAGCGCAAATAGAACAATTTCACATTCCTGAACGTCCACCCTCTGAGTTAATTGAGTTAGTTCACACTCTTGACTATGTTCAAGCTTACTGTAACGGAACTTTAGACCCTAAAGCACAGCGTCGCATCGGTTTACCTTGGAGTCCGGCACTGGTGAATCGGACTTGTGTCGCTGTTGGTGGTACAATACTGACTGCCAAGCTGGCACTGTCTCAGGGTTTAGCTTGCAATACTGCGGGTGGTACTCATCATGCCTTTCCTAGTTATGGATCTGGTTTTTGTATTTTCAATGATTTAGCGATCGCTTGTCGCGTTTTACAAAAACTCAGACTTGTGCAGAAAATCTTGATTGTGGACTTGGATGTTCATCAAGGTGATGGTACAGCTTTTATCTTTCAAAACGACGAGAGTGTTTTTACTTTCTCCATGCACTGCGAAGTCAATTTTCCCGGTACTAAACAAAACAGCGATTTGGATGTTCCTTTACTAGTGGGAATGGAGGATGATGCTTATCTGCAAACTTTGGCGAATTACTTACCAGATTTATTGTCAAAAGTCAAGCCAAGTTTAGTATTTTATGATGCAGGTGTTGACCCTCATTTAAGCGATCGCTTGGGTAAATTAGCCTTAACTGATACTGGCATTTTTCGGCGGGAAATGCAGGTTTTGAGTACTTGTGTAAGGGCAGGTTATCCAGTCGCCTGTGTGATTGGTGGCGGTTATGCCGATGATATGAAGTCTTTAGTATGGCGGCACTCTTTACTACACCGCGCCGCTAGCCAAGTTTATCAACAGTACAGGCTTTGAGATAGCATTGTCTATATAATGAACAACGCCAAAGTCAAAATATCTGAATTATTAAAAGAATTAAATTTAGGTAGCAAAGAGCTATTAGCCATTTGCGCTCAACTTAATATTGCAGTTAAAACCCAAAGAAGCACAATCTTAGAATCTGATGCCGAACGCATTCGTACAGTAGCCAAAAAACCAGATGTAAAAAGTACCACAACTTCTAACGTTAAAACTGTAGAAGATTGGGGTTATGTCTTGATAGCTTCAGCAATAGATAAGTTAATTCAAAATCTTGAAGGTGAAACTGCCCTGAAATTATATTCTGATTTTCGGGAACGGCGGGAACGTGCCAATGAGTTAATGTATGAATGTGTTGGTCAAAAACCTTGCCTATTTTATGTACGTCGTAAAGGTAATGGCAGAGACCCAGGCGAAGAAATTTGGGACTTGACAATTGCCACAGACTGGGATGATGTGCAATTACCCCCAAGATTAGCCGAACTCAAAAAAACTATCGGATTTCGAGCATCTGTACATCAAGATGGACACGGCGGTTTAAAGATTTTGTCGGCGCATTTGCTACAACCATCACGAGGACAAATTGATGGCTATGCAGCACCTTGTCGTTTACGATTGCTACCCAACCATCAATATTCTATCGGCATTCCCTCAACAGCCTTAGCACGGATGGCAACCACGCCAGTTTGTGGCGACCATGTACCTACAGAAGCACAACTCCAAGCTTGGAAAGCGTTTTTGCAGATTGAGGAAAATATCGCTAAGGCGCGTCAGTTTTGCGTGCGTTACGTAGCTCAAAATCAGAGTCACAAAAGGCGGATTAATTTTGAAATTGATGTCACCTCAGCTACCCTAGACGGTTCTAAAGAAAATTTCTTGGAGGAAGTAAACTTCTGGGAACGGGTAAAACGGGCAAGAAACGAAGAAGTAAAGCTATTTGAAAATACTCCCACAGGACAAAGCTGGTATAGCGGTCGTCAATTAGGCGCTATTGAAGAAGTTGATCCCAAACGT
>JBBSOP010000333.1:0-6016 GCA_038259655.1 Chroococcales cyanobacterium | reverse complement strand
TATAAAGTGTTTTAACTGATGCAGGTAAGGTAATTTCGCAGATTTTTATAGGAGATAGTTGATGCAGACTTTCTACCATACGTTCACGTAAAGCCGCATAATTACATCGCAGCAAAATTAGTGAAAACTGACCCTGAGAAAGGGTCATCGCTCGCACGAGAGTATTTAATGAACTTTCATTATCAGTAGATAAATTTTCTGGTTCGTGATGATTAGTCATAAAAACTCCCTGGGGTTTGTAGTGAGTGCTTTAGCGCTCAAACTCAGGACTTTAGTCCTAACTACGAACTATTTACCCGTCAATACACCACTCACTCATAACTCAAATTCTCTGGCTTCTGCCAAAATTGGATTAATATCAAACCACGAACCATCTTCATCTCGATATTCAAAAACGAACATACTCCGCAACAAAAGTTCATATTTTTCATGACCTCTCAACTTTTTGTCTTGTGCTACCTCTATTAGTAATTCCCATTCATCGGGAGTGATGGCTAAAGTTAACTCATTGCGGCGCTGTTTAATTACTTTATCTATGCATTCCCGTGAAAGCGGCGGGTCTTCTCGCTGAAGACAGCGAAACAATAACATCAATAAATTACGCAAATGACCACCGCTAACTAAACATAGTCGCTCTAAAGTCTTAGGATTATCAAAAACCTCAGTAATTAAATTACGATTCTGTTCCCAACCAACACCAGGAAAAGCCCTCGCCATCACCATTTGTTGTAGTAGTGTGATTCCCTGTGGATAGTGAGAATTATCTTGTAATAGTACCGGAACCATCGGTAAAACTTTAGGGTCTACCCCAAAGCGATTTGTTAATCTACCTAAAGCGTTGGAAAATAACAAAACCAGGGGAATTGTGTAGACAACGTGACAGTCTAGCTGATTTAATTGTTCACCGCGTTCGACAAATAAATACTCCGGCTGGTAATAACCAGAAGACTTTAAAGAGTTATCAATGCGGTCAAGATTATCGACTATGACTACTAATCCTTTTTTACCTAGATGTCTGAGCTTTTCTATAGCAGGTTTGAGCAATTCTTTGTTAATTGATTCTAAAATACTATTGGTGCGTGGTTCTAAATATTGCCGTAATTGACCGCGCAGTTTGGGACTATCTTTGGTTTTGGCTGTAATTTTGGCAATACCCACAGACAATTCAGCTTGCGCCGAAAGGTCAAGGGGCGTTTGCAAAAAATCGACAATTTCGGTAAACAGAGTTTGAAAGTAGCCTGGTTTCAAGTTAATTTTGATTGCTTCTAGACTTTGACTGACTTCGCGGGCGATCGCTAGTAAAATATCAGTAACATCAACATCTGCCATATCCAGACTTTGGCTAGACTCGAAATAAACCACATGAAAGTCCTGCTGTTCTAACTCGGCTTTGAGTCGCAGTAATTCTGTAGATTTACCACAGCCAATATGTCCAGTAAATAATTGACAAGTTGGTTCATTGGGTGAAAGGCGGGTAATAGTTCGTCCCAGTTCCTCAATTATCTTGCCACCACGCACTTGAGAAAAATCAATATAATACTGTCTATCTTCTGCTTTGCCTACAACTAGAGTCTTACTAGGGTTGCAAGCCTGAAAAAACCTTGTTAAATCTAGTTTCATCACATATAACCCAACATCAGCCTGACATTAACACCCATTTCAGTGATTATACAAATGGTAAGGCTGCTATTTCGGAATTTGTAACTTTACAGCAAATTGTTGGGATGTGCGTAGATGTGAAACGGCTGTTTCCCAAATTCATGCTTTAGTTTGCTGATATGGTAATTTCAGTAGTTAGACTAGATCATGATAAAAATGACTGAAAACGCAGAGTAATAAGAGTTTGAGAGGTATTTTGTGTAAGTCTTGCCACTATGTTGAGTTCAGTTTTCATTTTATAATTAAATTTTAATTGATCAGGTTTTTTGTCTATGAAGAATGCAACGGTTCAAGAGGCAAAGGCATATCTTCTCGAATTAATAGAGTCAGTGTTACAGGGTGAAGATGTGGTCATTAGTCGAGAGGGTAAACCGTTGGTGCGTTTGGTACGCTATGAGGCGGAACTTGAGCCGCGTACTCCAGGGGCTTGGGAAGGGCGCGTTTGGATTGCTGATGATTTTGATGATGAGTCAGAGGAGATTAACGCTATGTTCTATGGAAAAGATTAATGGGTTTCTTGTTAGATACCCATGTTTTGTTGTGGTGGTTAGCAAATGACCCGAAGTTGCCGACAGATGTGCGAGAAGTTCTTAGAAATCCAGTAAATGATAGTTTTGTTAGCGCGGCAACAATATGGGAAATAGCGATTAAAACTTCATTAGGAAAGTTGAAGCAACCCGATGATTTATTAGCGGTGATTCAGGATAATCAATTTCAAGTTTTGGGAATTTCGGCGGAGCATTGTTTAAAGGTGGGTAGTTTGCCTTGGTATCATAAAGACCCATTCGATAGGATGTTAATTTCTCAAGCTTTGGTAGAAAGTTTAACGATAATTACGGTAGACCAGAAATTTAGGTTATATGATGTTCCTTTATTCTCCGATGATTAAGGATTTCTACAACGTTTAATAACTCTGGTTTAATCATTTAGTTATTCTTTAGGCGATTTTCATAATAAAAATTACCACACAATAAATAAAACGAATAGTAAGATAAAACTCTACCCAAGATGGGTAGAGATGTGTAAGAAGTAAATTACAACTTCACACCCCGAATTGCATAATCTAATAACTCCATTGGATGCATCACAGAAATTTTGTGACCTTGCAACTGCAAATGCTTAGTAATTTGCAACGTACAACCAGGATTAGCAGAAGCAATCAAATCAGCACCAGTATTCAGCAAATTCTCAACTTTTTGCTGGCCTAATTCTTCAGCTATTTCTGGTTGCAGCATATTGTAAACCCCCGCACTGCCACAACACAAAGCCGCATCTATGGGTTCTGTTAATTTCACTCCTGGAATTTGCCGTAACAACTGACGCGGTTGGACGCTAATTTTTTGCCCGTGCAGTAAATGACAAGCATCTTGATAAACCAAGTTCAAGGGTTCGTCAGTTAATGGTGATAGTTTCGCTGTTAACCCTACGGTAGCTAAAAATTCTTGAGCATCTTTGACTTTCGCTGCAAAATCCTGGGCTTTTTGCCGATATTCTGGGTCATCTTCTAAAATGTGACCGTATTCTTTTAATGTATGACCACAACCGGCAGCATTGATAATGACAAAATCTACATCAGTATCGGCAAAACTATCAATCATCTGCCTAGCTAAAGCTTTCGCCTGTTCTGCTTGTCCTTGGTGTTCGGGAAGTGCTGCACAACAACCTTGAGATTTAGGAATTACCACCTCACAACCATTCGCTGTTAACACCCGCGCTGTCGCCTCATTAATTGGGGAGAAAAATAGCCGTTGCACACATCCCAGAATCATCCCAACTCGGTAGCGTTTTTGACCTTTGGCTGGAATAATATCCGGTAAATTATCTTGAAAAGATTGCAGAGTAATTTTTGGCAGAATTGATTCCATTGCTGCCAAACGAGGAGATATTTTCTTTAATAAACCCGTAGCTTGAAAGAATTTAGAGAAGCCCAGTTTTTGATAAACCAACAATGGAACCAGTAAAAATCTTAACAAGTCAGGGTTGGGAAACAAAGAAAATATTAATTGGCGAAACAGTTGATCTGGTAAACTGCGAGAATAATTGCGTTCAACTTGGTGACGAGTCGCAGAAATCAACTTGTCATACTGCACACCAGAAGGACAAGTCGTTACACAAGCTAGACATCCCAAACAAGAATCAAAATGTTGCACTGTGGCGGTATTTAGGGCAATTTCTCCCTCATTAATGGCATCCATTAAATAGATACGTCCTCTAGGAGAATCCATCTCTTTACCAAGTACTCTATAACTAGGACAAGTCGAGAGACAAAATCCACAATGCACACAACTATCAATTAACTTTGGATCAGGCGGATGATTAGGATCAAATCCTGGCAAATTTTTTAAGCTGGCTGTATTATTAATAGAATTTTCTGAAACTTGCATATTTATTTCTCTACTTTTTTCTTAGCTCCTGTGTGGTGTGTTGCAACTAAATACCACCCACAAATCTACCCGGACTTAAAATATTTTTACTGTCAAACTGTTGTTTAATGCGGCGCATTAGTGGTAAAGCATTACCCGCATAGCCCCAAACATCTAATTTTTGTTTAACCATCACTGGTGCTTGTAAAATAGTTAAAAAACCACCATAATTTTGAGTGCGATCGCGCATTGCTAAAACTTGATTTTGTTCCTCAAACTGCAACCAGCCCAAACCACTAGTAATGTGAATTAAACCCATTTCTGCTTGACTTAAAACCTCCACAGCAGCAGTCGGTAATACTCCTATTTTGCAATTAATTACAGACTCTGTGTTACATAAATGGATTTGTTCTGTTAATTTTTCCCATAGATCAGCTTCATCTGCGGCTGAATATATTACCACATCTAAACCCAACTTTTCCCCTACTGCCAAAAGTCGGTTTGACTGTTCTTTAACACTCTCACTAATACTTTGGAAACGTGCAATTAATCCTAATTCTGTACCCAGTCCTAATTTAAATACTAACTTAGCTGATAATAAATCAGCCTGGGTTGGTGTTAAAGCCGAACCTCGCAAAATAGCAGCCGCTTGAGATATAGCCTCATCTTTACCAGTTAATACCACCGTACCAGATACTTCCGGCAATGGGTAAACTCGAAAAGTTAATTGACTAATAATACCTAATGTGCCGTAAGAGCCAGTGAACAACTTCATCAAGTCATACCCAGCCACATTTTTCACTACTCGTCCTCCGGCTTTGGCAATTTGTCCGTCAGCACGGACAAAAGTAATACCCAAAAGTTGATCGCGCACACTACCATAACGTTGTCGCCAAGAATTTGTATCAGCAGTGGCGACAATACCGCCAATGGTTGCTAGTTTTGGTGATGTGGGGTCAAGAGCGAGAAATTGACGAGATTCTGCCAAAATTGTTTGTAGATTAGAGAATTTCATCCCAGTTTCTACTGTAACAGTCAAATCACCTACAGCGTGTTCAATGAGTCGGTTGAGGCGTTCTGTACTGATGACAATATCAGCGCCTGTGGCTAAACCACCCCAGCTAAGTTTACTACCACTCCCACAGGGAAGTATGCGCCAGTTGTGACGATGAGCTTCTGCAACGACAGCAGCTAATTGTTCTTGGGTATGAGGATAGACAATACAACTGGGAGATTTTCCATCAGCATAGCCGCTTTTGGTTTTCTCGTCAGCGATCGCCTGTTGGATATGTTGCTGCTGATTAAGTTCCAGATTTTCCCAAAGGGATACAGCATTCTCTTTGCCGATAGTAGATGCAAGACAAGAGGCGATAGATTTCATCAGTTTATTTTTTACTCCCTACATCTAATTTACTGGTTAATATCCCTAAAAAGTGCAGCGCTCTAAGTAGTTCCGATTTAAATTCAAAAGCGAATTTCTCAAGATTCAGGATTTATACAAAAAGTTGGCATCCCCTAAGTTACTCAGTGCCAATACAATATGGCTCTTCCATAACTACTACTTTGATAACTTTGTTGATTAAAATCAGGAAATATACTGAGGTAACAATATTAATTATGACTTAGCGTATCACAAAGGAACTACTATCGTTCCTATTTTTTTCTACCGAAAACTTTATTGATACTTAAATGTATCTCCAATTAGGAATTTTACTTTCCAATTGAGTAATGTTATTAATTAATCAAAATACATACAGCACTTTGCACGACTAACTGGTACAGTAGCAGCAGTGAGAAAAATAGTTTTGGAGTTGCTGGCTTGAGCATAAGAGAACTCCTAGTGACAACAATTTTACTACTGCCAAAATATTTTTCGGTGAAAACTTCCTGATAAATGCTTTGAGTTGCCACCAGAGATGTTCTATGGGGTTAAATTCAGGTGAATACGGTGATAAATAAACTACTCTTGCGCCTACGGACTCAATCATTTCAAT
>JBBSOP010000332.1:0-6044 GCA_038259655.1 Chroococcales cyanobacterium | reverse complement strand
CTAGTACAGTGCAGCATCATTACGAATTACGAATTACGAATTACGAATTACGAATTACGAATTACGAATTATTTTACTCCTCCAACCCGCTAAATAACTTTGCCAACACAACATTAGAAAATAAAAATCCCTCTGGGTCACTCAGACATAACCTATCGCCTATAACTTTTACCCAACCTTTCTCAAGGTAAGGCTGCAAGAGCTTTTGGATCTTCTTTACTTTCTCTTCTCCAAACTCCTCTGCCAAAATAGACAAACTCACACCTTCTGCTAAACGCAACCCCAACATTAAGGTTTCTAACAGAATCTCATCTGGTGGTGTCACTTCACAATTAATTACGCCACCATTAGCAATCAAATCCTGCACCCACTGGTAATATTCTTTAGTCTTGCGTGGACGAGTAAAGCGTTTACCCTGTACATAACTCGCTGCACCCATGCCAAACCCGTAATAGGGGCGATTTTCCCAATAAACTCGATTATGCCGACATTGATGGCTAGGCTGAGCATAATTAGAAATTTCATAATGCTCATAACCTGCATTGGTTAAAACCTGTTGCCCCATTTGATACATTTGGACTGTGGTCATATCTGTGGGTAAAGGACTGTCGCCGGGTTTGTAATAACGACCAAAAGCTGTCCCAGGCTCAATGGTGAGATCATATATAGAAATATGAGTCGGTGCAATTGCCACTGCTTTGTTTAAAGAATCTTGCCATTGAGCTAAAGACTGATGCGGCAACCCAGAAATTAGGTCTATGCTAAATTCGGGAATCTCGACTTGGTGGATTAGTTCCACAGATGCAAGAATATCTACAACTGAGTGCGATCGCCCAGCAACTTGCAATAATTCTTCCTGAAACGCCTGTACACCTAAACTTACCCGGTTCACACCTGCGCTACGGTAGCCTAATATATGTGCTAAATCAAATGTGCCTGGGTCTATTTCCATTGAAATTTCTACTCCAGGAGCAATCCCAAAATGCTTTTCGAGCGCTCCCACTATACGTTGCAACTGCTCTACTGATAGGAGTGACGGAGTCCCACCACCAAAAAAAATTGTCTTCAAAGGTTGACCAAAAGCTGGGGCGATCGCAATCTCTTGACATAGCATATCAACGTATTGAGAGATAGTACCAGATGTTTCACCACGCAAGCGATCGCCCACTATAAACACGGGAAAATCACAATAAAAGCACCGCCGTCTGCAAAAGGGAATATGTATATAAGCAGAATTTGCAATGCCAGAAACATTAACTTTTTGATTCATTGTGAGAAATAAGGAAATTAATCCAACGAAAGAATTAAAAATAGTGAAAATAAATAGTTTTTTTACAAGTTTTTATCGTTTTACAACAAAATCATCAAAAATCTGAACAGTAAACACTTTGGTTATAATATTTGCAGATATTCCCTGCTTAAAAGCCTAGTGTAAAGTCAATATTGATTAATCTCTATTACAGGTTAAATGAAAAATACTTGACTTGATCGGGTAAAACAATCGCAGGAAAACAAGACAACCATGCTTGACGCTATTATCATTATCTCATTTATCCTGGCAGCAGCGGGAATAGGGTTCTACAGCACTGAACTACTACCCAATGGCTCGCTAGATCGGGTCACAAATATAGAAGCTTTACGCTTAGTTGTTGCCGTCTTTGCCGCTATTATTGGTGGTGCGATCGGACTGAGTTTTCAAACGACATATCGTCGTCTAGAAGCACAAGTCCGAGAAATGCCACTGGAAATGATCTTAACTCGTGCTGTTGGCTTAGTTATTGGGCTATTGCTAGCTAACTTAATGCTAGCCCCACTATTTTTGCTACCCATCCCCACAGACTTTGGATTTATTAAGCCTATGGTGGCAGTTGTTGGCAGTATTATACTTGCTGTCACTGGCATGAATTTGGCCGATACTCATGGGCGAGGTTTATTGCGGTTTATTAATCCCAACACCGTAGAGACGATGGTAGCGGAAGGAACATTAAAACCCGCAAATACTAAAGTTTTAGACACTAGCTGTATTATTGATGGTCGCATTGAAGCATTACTAGACACAGGTTTTCTAGAAGGACAGATTCTTGTACCACAGTTTGTTTTACAGGAACTACAACAAGTAGCCGATGCTAGTAAAGACCAAAAGCGAGTGCGAGGAAGGCGTGGGTTAGAGATTCTTAACCGGATAAAAGGAGCTTACAGCGATCGCATCTTGATCAACCCCGCTGATTACGAAGATATTGCCACAGTCGATGCAAAATTAGTGCGCTTTGCTCAAGAAATCAACGGCACACTCTTAACAAATGATTACAATTTGTCCAAAGTTGCCAGTGTGCAGAAAGTGCCTGTTTTGAATGTTAATGACCTTGTGAATGCCGTTCGTCCCAGTTATCTACCTGGTGACAACTTAGATCTGAAAGTTCTCAAGGAAGGCAAAGAACCTAGTCAAGGAATCGGCTACTTGGATGATGGCACAATGGTCGTTGTTGAAGAAGGCAGTAGCTATGTAGGTGCTGAAGTGCGAGTAGTAGTCACCAGTGCTTTGCAAACCTCAGCAGGACGAATGATTTTTGCCAAACCCCAAGCTTCAGCATTGGCATGAGGGAAAATGTCAAGTGCAATTAAAATAAAATTGTGCGGTCGGTGCAGGTTTACTGCACCGATTATTTATTGAGAAGACTAACTCTTATTTCCAAAATCGACGTTAGCACTTTCTTGAATGATTTCTATATGAACTACAGAACTTGATGCTAGCTTTTCTTCTTTTCCTAATGTATAAATAGGTCATTCTCTGTGTATGGATTAACCTCGAAGATTTCAGAAACTATATACATAATTAATTTCTAACGCTCATAAATCTCCAAAGGTAAATTATCAGGATCTTTAAAAAAAGTAAACTTCTTACCTGTTATTTCATCAATTCTGATATTTTCTATCTCTATGTCGTAAGATTTTAAATCAAAAACAGTTTGCTCTATATCCTCAACTTCAAAAGCAAGATGTCTTAACCCACAAGCTTCTGGGTTACTAGCTCTTTGAGGAGGATTATGGAAAGAGAATAACTCTATCTGGCTATTTTCACCAACTCGTAAATCTAATTTATAAGAATTTCTCTCGGCGCGAAAAGTCTCTTGAATAATAGAAAAGCCTAAAACTTCTACATAAAATTTTTTTGAGCGATCGTAGTCAGAACAAATAATAGCTATATGATGAATACCAGTGGTTTTCATGCTTTATTATTTACTCCCTTGGCGGAGCGTTGAAATGCCCATCCTCAAGTTTATGAATCCTGTAAAACTGTCTTTGATACAATTCTAGTTTTCTTCAAATCTGCTTGTGAAAGTTCTTCTCCAGCTTGTAGGCGAGTGGCAGAAGATTGCAAAACCGTGGCTGCACCAGTATCTCCTATTTGTAAGGCAGTTTTAGCTGCTGTTTGCAACATTGTAGCTGCACCAGTGCGATCGCCTTGTTGTAATTTTGCTTCCGCTAACTGAGTTTGGCGATACTTTGCTAATGCCCAAATAGATTGTTGTACCTGGGGATTCACAGCAGGATGATATGCTCGTACCACGTTCGCATACACTGGAACCATCGGGGAAACTAGAGCTTGCTTATTCACTGCTGGATCATCGTAGCGAATTTGCAAATGACCGATTACCTGTTGTCCTTCTGGTAGCTGTCCCAGATAAACATTAGCTAAAACCACCCGTTCCACATCTTGCATCAAATCTCCCAAGCGTACAATAAAACCTCCATGCGCTTCTTGTTGTACTGGTAACTCAATTGTGTCTGGGTAAACTTGAGCAATGGGTTTGAGTTCTGCTAATCGGACATTAGGCACTAAAGATAACAGCAAATAGGCATTAGTTAGCCCTACCGATTTAATGCGCCTAAACAAACGGCTAAATTCATCCACTGCTTGCTCAGGGCGTTCAATATGAGTTAAAGTGCCACCACCAGCATCGGCAATTTTTTCTAAAAGATCTTGGTTCCACTCACTACCAAAGCCAAGAGTGTTAATAGTCAAATTAATTTTAGCCGCTTTGTGAGCAAGTTCAAGACAGCGCTTATCATCGTCTTTGCCTAGTTCCCACTTCCAAATCCGCAAACTGCTTTCACCATGACCATCTGTGAGTAAGAATGCTTGGGAAACAGCGCCTTTTGTCCCCTTCATCAATTCTGTAATCCCAAGTTGTAAACCTTCGGCAATTACCGTACCACCACTAGCCTTGAGTTTCTTTTTAATTTGAGATTTGATGCTTTGGGGGTCGTTGATGATTTGGTTGGCGATAATGACTTGTGCAGCACCCGCAAAGGCGACAACAGAGATGCGATCGCCTGGCTGCAATCTATCCAATAATTGTTCCACTGCCTGAATTACAGTTGATATTGGCTGTCCATGCATGGAACCACTTTGATCGAGAATCAAGCATAAATTGAGTGGCAAATGCTGATCCATCTCACCAGCATTCGCCGAAATTGTGATTGCCAATTGACGTTGATTACTCAATTGAGCCACATCAACATTCGGATCATTTAGTGTCGATAGCAATTGAACTTTCATGAAGAAGGGGTATCTCGCAACACGGTTTTTGAGACAATTCTAGTTTTCTTGCGATCGCTTTCAGATAAATCTCCACCCGATTGCAGTTGGGTAGCAGAGGTTTGTAACACTGTTGCTGCACCTGTATCTCCCATTTGCAAAGCTGTTTTAGCGGCAGTTTGCAGCATTGTGGCAGCACCAAACCGATCTCCTTGTTGCAATTTCGTCTCCGCTAACTGGGTTTGTCGATATTTGGCTAATGCTAAAATCGATTGCTGCACCTGGGGATTAATATCTGGCTGGTAGTCTTTAACTACATTGGCATACACGGGGATATTGGGCGTAAATAACCCATCTTGATTTTGAGTTGGGTCATCATAGCGGACTTGGACATTAGCGATCGCCTGTTTACCTGTGGGCAACTGTCCTAAATAAATATTAGCTAAAATCACCCGTTCTACATCTTTCATTAAATCTCCTAAGCGGATCGCAAAGCGTCCATCAGCTTCTTGCTGCACTGGTAGTTCAATTGTATCTGGGGCAACTTGAGCAATAGGTTTAAGTTCTGCTAACCGGATATTGGGCATCAAGGAGAACAGTAAATAAGCATTATTTAAACCCACCGTTTGCATCCGGTTAAACAAGCGACTAAATTCATCTACGGCTCGTTCTGGTTTTTGAATATAAGACAAAGTACCTAAACCAGCATCAGCTATTTGTTCTAAAACATCTTGGTTCCAATTGTCGCCAAAACCCAAAGTATTTAAAGTCAAATTATAGCCAGCAGCCAACTGGGCAAACTTCAAACACCGAGTATTATCACCATGTTCATTTTCCCCATCAGTTAACAAAAAGGCATGGGAAATTGTTTCTTTTTTGCCCTTAGCTAATTCCTCAATCCCTAAGCGTAAACCTTCATCGATCGCAGTCCCACCATCGGCAGCCAGACGGTTAATTTGCTTTTTGATTTTCTCTGGTTCTTCGATAATTTGATTAGGTACTAAAACTTTGGCTCTGTGATCGAAAACTACAATACTCAAGCGATCGCCTGGTCTAAGTCTATCAACTAATTGGTTCGCCGCTTTTTTAACAGTTTCTAGCGGTCGTCCATTCATCGAACCACTGTGATCGAGAATTAAGCATAAATTTAGTGGTACATTCCGGTCGAGATTTTCAGCGATCGCCGAAACCGAAATTGCCAACTGACGCTGACTACTCAGTTGATTCGCGTCTAAATTACCATCATTTAGGACAGGCTGCAAGTTAACTTTCATAACCCAAACTTCCTGGTTAAGATCCACATATTTCTAAATAACTTCAAACCGTAACATCAACTCTACGGAAAACCTAGACAATACAAAATCAGATAATATATTCAGAATATCTTAGTAGCCACTTATTGGCAGATTCTCAGCCCCCTAGTGGATTAGAGAGAAATCCGCACTTGAAGAGAGCTAGCATCACGCTAGGATGTATTACAGTTAACGGCATAGTTTCAGGCGAT
>JBBSOP010000331.1:0-6089 GCA_038259655.1 Chroococcales cyanobacterium | reverse complement strand
ATTGTATTATTTTCTCGGCAAGCATACTACACAATAATTGTTCAAGGTCGCGGATGCTTTGAGGCTGACAAGATAATATTTTTAACCTCTAATTCCATTTGGTTTGCGTTCTCTCATATCGCTTTTAGTCTAAACTCCAGTAATTGAGTTGATGACATTAAACGTCAATGTTCCCAGACCAGGAACGTTAAGGGCGGAAATAGTTTCGGCTTCTAGGTCAGCAATAGTAGGTACTCCAGGCAAAGATTGAGACGCATCTATGGTGTTGTTTTTAACACTAGCATCAGCAATAACCGTTTCTACTTTAAAGACTTGGTCTTTTCCGAATCCGCCAGCTTTTTCAACTGTACCTACACCTGAGAGGGTAATTCTTTTACCCAGGCTACTGTAGTCTGCGGTATCAATGCCATCTCCGCCATTGATACTGTCGTCACCCCGGCTACCTCTGAAGGTGTCATCGCCACCATTACCCGCCAAGGTGTCATTACCGTTTCCACCGTCAATCAGGTCATTTCCCAGACCACCAGAGATATTGTCATTGCCTCCACGACCAAAAATTTGATCGTCATTACTAGTACCCGACAAAAAGTCACCGTTAGCAGTACCAACAATAGTCGCCATAATCTATACCTTATTTTGGCTTTACAGGTCAAATATGTTCAATATTTGTACGTATTACAAATATTGAAATGATTAGTTTCTGATTAAATACTCACTATTCGCTTAATCAAGAATGAATTTGATGAAAGCAGGGATATTTAAAAAAAGCGATCGCATTCCCAAACGTCAATCAAAAACCATCAAGTATTAATGCTGAATCTTGAATATTAAAATATTTACATAAAGGCTTTTTTTCAGTAGTACCCTCAAGGGTACTATTTCATACCGTAGATTTTTACCTAAAAAGCTACTATGTCCCTTTGTCTTCCGCAACGCCTACACCTAAACAACACAGGAAGTAGGTAGCCCTTAAGTATAATGCTGTTTCACTGATTTTTAATTACAATTTCGGTAGAATTTCTGGTATTAAATGACTAGGGACTTTAGATAAAGCTAGATTTTGTCCTTGTATCCCTAATTCATTGTGGAAAGCCCGAATTGTTTTGACAATGTAAATCAAAGTTGTTTGATAAGCTTCTGGTTGTTGCTTCAATCCATTTAAAGCTTGTAAATGGTTATTTAATGCTGCTTCTAAATGTTGCGATCGCATGGCTTTATTACCACTAAAAAATTGATCTGTCACCAACTGATAATGGGCTAATCCCAGGTTATTGTGAGCAGCAAACAAATCAAAATTCAAAGATGTACTACCAAGCGAATGAGCTAAAGCAATGGCTTCTTCGTAAGCATCAATACATAGTTTCAATAAATTCTGCTTAACGTCTTTAGTTGTCTCAGATAAATTTGCTAAATGCCAGTAAGCAGTACCCAGATTATTTTGTGTAGCGGCGCAAGCGCTGGGAACATTGGCTGGAGTCCGATATTTTAAAGCTTCTTGGTAGACATCAATAGCTAATTTCAGATTTTGGGCTGGTTGTTCGTATTGGGCAAGATTCCAGTGGGCAGTGCCGATATTATTTTGAATCATCCCATATTTGAGTGGCTCTTGTTCGGCGCTGTAATAAGCTAGTGCTTCATTATAAGCTGCGATCGCTTGTTGCAAATGTACCACTGGTTGATTATATTGTCCTAAATGCCAATAAGCAGTACCTAAATTATTCTGGCAAGCCGCATACTTTAAAGGATCTATTTCCGCTGTCCGATATTGTAAAGCTTCTATATAAGCTAAAACTGCTTGTTCCCAGTTTTCAATCGGTTGAGAAAAACGGGCTAAATCACCATAAGCTGTTCCCAGATTATTTTGTACCCGTGCATAAGTTTCTGGATGTGTCTGTGGTGAAATTGACTTTAAAGCAAATTGATAAAATTCAATTCCTTGCTCTATGTAAGTTTGTGCTTCGGCTGAATTGGGTGGGATGCGATGTAGCATCCAGTAAAGTGTACCCAAATCATTTAAAATATCTGGAAGTTGGGGTGAAGCATCATCGTAAGCGATCGCTTCTTGATAAGCAACAATTGCTACCATCAAATTTTCTAGGTTTGACTGTCCTTGCTCAATACGAAGCCTATATAAGTTTCCTAACTGCTGATAAGCTGCTCCTAGAACTTCTCCTGAAGCTTGTTGTGAATGTAACCCCTCAATTTCTAACAAAAGTTGTGGCGCTTGCCAATTATCATCTCTATCTTGAGTAATTTTCGGATTAATCGTCGCTATGACTAGTTCTTTTAACTCTTTGCTCACATGAGTCAATGACGAGAGCGATGAGCTATTACCACTCGATGATCTAGCAGTTGATACTTGCTGCTGTGGCACACTCTGCAATAATTCCGATGGTACATACACAGTTTCTTTTTCTTTGCTGAGTGGCTTTGCTGTCAGATTTGCATCATTACCAAAGGTTATTTCTGCAACATCTGTTTTTTGAGGTTCTGCTTCAATGACCGATTTTTCTAGTTCATTGAGAATGGATTGCTCCAGATTTTTTAAATCTACACTTCTAGAATTGGAAAAACGTTCTGGATGGTCAGGATTATTTGTCGTTGGTGTAGGTTCTCCAGCAAATACAAACACACCAGTACGCCAACGCCAAAACTGAGGAACCGACTGTTGAATAGTAGATAACCAAGGACGTGATACCCACAACAACACGCTAGATTCAATAAATCGGCTAGATTCTTGACTAGAAAAATACTGCTCACTTAAACGTAGATGATGTAAAAAAGCACGTTGTACAGCAACCGATTGTCTAGTTAGTTGCTCTACACCTACAATTTGAAATGTCGGTATGGGCAGCGGTCTTCCAGGTGTATCTTTTGATGTACCTACAAGTGGCGGTGGATAATTAGCTAACCACTGATTGATCTGAGCTATGGGATTTGGATCGTTTAAATTCAGTCGCAAAGTTACCAATCGCGGATAGGCTGGAGTGCTAGTTGCTTTTCCAACTAATGGCTGATATAACAATTGTCCAACTGGATAAGCCAAAGTAGAATGCAAGCGAGCTGCTACTTGATTTCTCAAGTGTAAATCATCACAGACCGCTAAAAAGAGTTGCCGCCGTAATTCAAGACTGAGGGCAAGTTTTAGGCGGTGATAGACTTGCCGATTCCAAGCAAAATTATTGGAGTGTGCAGTATCATTCACGCTCATGGCAGCTAAAGAGCCAAAGATACAGTTTATATCCTCTTAATACCAATTCGTAATTCGTAATTCGTAATTCGTAATTCGTAATTTTAAGAAGCGTCAAATTTTATGATAAATCTAGCTTTCAAAGCCAGATCAAAAACAACACTTCGACAAGCGGTAGTTGAATCTCGACTTCGCGGCAGTTGAGCGCAGTCGAAACTCAGTACATCGCTGATAACTGACCTGCGTAGCGTGAATAAAAAACCAGGCTCCTACCAAGATGGGAACCTGAAGAATCAAAAATTAATTTTTATTGAAACTATTTATGCTCAACTGACATTGGAAACAGAGAAGGCAACAAAAATTAAGCCGCCAATCAAAGCTGTAGCGGCGATTCCCAAGACAAGATAGGTACGTTTTTGTCCCTCTGTGGGAGGTTCTGCTTGGTAAACCTTTGGTTCTTGGGCAAAATTATTCAGGCGACCGCCTTCTTCGCTTGTATAGGGCATGAATTAGTTCCTTATTCTGAATCTTTTATTAATGTTACAGAAATCTATATATTATGCTCTCATATTAAGAGACAAATCGTAACATCAGTTAAAAATCCAGAGTCAATATTAAAAAAACTTTAGAAACTTTCTTACCCCCGCCTCCGGGTCACTGAGCGCTGAGATTCAACTGCCGCGTAGCCGAAGTGCTGCCTCCTTTCACTAGCTACTAATAGTACCGCTGAGTGGTGAACTAGCACTTGCGTAGTCTTTCATTGGCATTCTGCCGGCAAGATATGCCAAGCGTCCGGCAACTGCTGCTAAATTCATAGCATGAGCCATTGCAGGGGGATTTTTAGCTAAAGCGATCGCACTATTAATTAATAAAGCATCTGCCCCTAATTCCATCGCCTGGGCGGCTTCTGATGGCGAACCAATGCCAGCATCTACTACCACTGGTATACCAGCATTTTCAATAATGATCTGGATATTAGCAGTTGTTTTCAATCCTTGTCCTGAACCAATGGGTGAAGCTAAAGGCATGACTGTAGCACAGCCGACATCTTCTAGACGTTTGGCTAACATCGGATCAGCATTGATGTAAGGCAATACAGCAAAACCTTCTTTAACTAATTGTTCTGCGGCTTGTAATGTCCCAATTGGATCGGGAAGTAAATATTTCGGATCAGGTATCACTTCTAGCTTGACAAAGTTGTTATCTTCCTGTCCCAATAATTTCGCCATTTCTCGCCCCAAACGAGCCACACGAATTGCCTCTTCTGCGGTTTGACAACCAGCAGTATTGGGCAACATCCAGATTTTTGTCCAATCTAGTGCTTCTGCTAAACCCTCATGTCCCGGTGCTTTAGTTTGTACCCGCCGCACCGCTACAGTGACAATCTCACAACCACTAGCAACAATACTTTGCTGCATTTCCTCAATAGTGCGATATTTACCTGTTCCTGTCATCAAACGTGATTGGAAGTTTTTTCCAGCAATAATCAGTGGAGAGTCTAGAGTGGAAAATTGAGATATAGCAGAACGATGTCCGTTGGTGAAATTGGCGGAGTGAGTCAGCATGGAGGTAGATGATTGAGTATGGAAGCGAGAATAGTGGAAATGAGATAATAACGGATCAGATTTTTGTTCCCAGATGAAATCGGCAATCAATGCTGCGGTGACAGGTGCAAGTAAAATACCATTGCGGTGATGACCTGTGGCCAAGGTTAAATTCTGACAATGGCTAGTGCCAAGGATAGGTAATTCATCGGGGGTAGTTGGACGAAATCCCCACCATAATTCTTGGATGGGATAATTTTGTAATTGAGGATATAGGCGGATAGCTTGTTTGAGTAAAGTTTGAATCCCTGCGGGGGTATTATTGGGAGTAAAGCCAACATCTTCACTAGTTGCCCCAATGATAATGCGATCGCGTCTGGGTACGATATAAATATCCTCTCCAAACAAAACCCGCTTTAAAGGCAATTCTGGTACAAATTCTGGCACTCTCACACTCAGCATTTGCCCTTTTCGAGGTTGCACAGGTAGCGGTAATAATTCATTTGACCAAGCACCTGTGGCTAAGACATAATGACCAGCATGAATTACTCCGGCGTTGGTTTGTACGCCGATCACTTGTTTTTGTTGCTGTATAAATGCTTCTACTGTAATGCCATCTTTAAGTTCAACACCAACAGATTCAGCCGCAGTCCAAAGTACATTTGCTAAAGCGCGATTATCAACTTGGGCATCTTCTGGATACCACCAGCCACCAATTACTTCTTTTCCTAATCCTGGCTGATATTGATGGATTGCAGCTTGATCTAACCAATAAGCAGATGATTCACTGACTAATGGGGCATTGGATTGATAAATGGGTGTTAAGCTGCCACAAGACCAGTAATTAGTATTTAAATCGGTCAAATCTTCTAATTTGCGCGTCCACTCTGGATATAATGAACGCGATCGCCTACACAAACAACCCATTGCATCATCTGGGATTTTTTCTGCATCTGGTGCTAACATCCCAGCAGCGGCATGAGTGGCAGCAGCTTGGAAATCACGGCAAAGCACGGTGACATTTGCCCCGCGCAGTTTCAGTTCAACGGCGATCGCCAAGCCAATAACGCCGCCACCAATAATTAAAATGTCACTAGTCATTAGTCATGAGTCATTGATCGGTAGACACTTATTATTAGTACATAACTAATAACTCATAGCTCATAACTCACAACTAAATAACTCGTAACTAACAACTACCACAAAGCCCGAATCGGTTCATTGCCCTGATTATTGTCGTTTGATGACGTGTCTGTTGTAGTGTCAGGAAATGAATCGCTAGATGAAGGAGTGTTATTTTGAGCAACATTAGTCGTACTTTCAGTAGAACTGCCATTGTTTTCGGCAGTGCTATT
>JBBSOP010000330.1:0-6108 GCA_038259655.1 Chroococcales cyanobacterium | reverse complement strand
TGGGGATTCTAGAGTAATAAGTAAGAAGTAATAAGTAATAAGTTGAAGAAAGAAATCAGTTTTTACTCATTACTCATTACTTTAAAGCCGTCCTAGAAGGACGTTCGCGTAGCGTCTGCTTCAGAGGCTTTAGACCCATTTCTTTGGTAATCTAATGTAGTAATCTATGTACTACTTTAAACAAATAACCACCAAGCTGATTGAACAGTTGGTGGTTACACCCACGTAGCGTAAATAAATCTGTAATTAGACTGAGATATGAGGATATGACGTTTGTACTCAGGATAGGCGATCGCTAACTATAAATTTGATATCTTGGTCATGGGGTAAACGCAGAATTGTCTAACTTCTTTACCAAGGAATGATTTATGAACTATCAAAAGCTAGATGCAGCGCTGGCTATGGTGTTAAACAATGCTCAAACCCAACAAGCACAGGGTTTAGAAGTGTTCATTCATACTGAATCGGCATTAGAACCTACTGCAACTACCGTTTTAGAAAATCTTGGCATCAATGATGTGAGTAGTGATAAGGACATTTTCACTGCAAGACTCTCACCAACTGCTATTTCTCAATTGTCAGAACAACCTTGGGTAAAGTCTTTAAAATTATCGCAAAATTTGCGTTTGATTAGTAATAAAATAGGCTCCAAAAAGTTAAACGTTTAGTTTTTATTCATGGAACTTTATCGTCTAACAAGATGAAAATAGAAAAAATTTAATTGTCAGTTGAAAATCTTAAATTTTCAACTGACAATTATCGATTATTTACTTTAAATTATATTTCCAATTTTTTGATAATAATCATTCCCCGCGAACGGTCTGATGATGAATCTTTATCTACACATGCGTCATACATCAGTTTTGCATCACATTTCCAAAACCGTGTATATCGTTTTGGGTTAGTATCAGCTACGGTTAATTCTTTGGTTGTCGAATCATAGTCAGCTAATAAGGAAAAATGTCCACCTTCTAGATGCTGATTACCGTGAGCAATTTTGGTATTGAAATTGAGAATGTGAATGTCATTCTCATTCATGACAGCACTTTCAATTTCCTTGACAAATGCATCAAAGGTCATTGTTGATTTATCAAAGTGTTCAACCTTGGCAAATAGTGGTAAACCTGCTGTTTCAATATATTTAACACAGGTATCATAAGTTTCTGCCAAAGTCATGCCATCATCTAAAACAGTAGCAATGGGCAATCTAGTTACATAAAAGACATCATCAACTGATGTTGGGTATCCCAAAGCCGTGAAGCCATAGGCAACGGCAGTAACGTTACAGCATCTGAGAGGCTGTTGAAATTCAGCCAATTTTATTTTTAATAAATCTGTGCTAGGCATTTGATTTCAACTATCCTCAATTTAGTGTTTATTTTTAGAAATCTACCGAAATCATTTGTCACTTTTAAGCAAGAGGACAGGAACATTTGATTGAAAGTCATTCAAAGGGATGAGCAACATAAATCCCAGTTGAATTTAAACTGAGATTTTAGGAATTATTCATTAACTCAGTAACAAATACCAGATACTTAGTCAATCAAGCAACAGTATAGTAACATTATTTTACTTTTTTCATGAACTTAAGAAATTTCATAAACATTTTTCGGCTAACGCTTACTTCTGTTCTACACAGTTCTTAGTTTGACAGACTATAAATAGCGACCTAGCGATCGCCATTCTTCATACTAATTAATACAAATGTTCTACTTATCTACTTCGAGGCAGCATTATCTATCACCAGCAGTATTTTATAAAATTCATCCTTGAGAATCTGCGATCTCCTCTTATCAGCTGCCACATACAGTCCTAAACTGTAGGTGGGAGTTGAAAGGCAGTCTGGAGAAATTTTGTGAAAAAAGTATTATCAATCATTCTTGGTGGTGGTGCGGGTACTCGACTTTATCCGCTAACCAAACTCCGCGCAAAACCAGCAGTACCAGTCGCAGGTAAGTACCGTTTAATAGATATCCCTGTCAGTAATTGCATCAATTCCGAAATATTCAAAATCTATGTGCTGACACAATTCAACTCAGCATCCTTAAATCGTCATATCGCCCGTACATATAACTTTACTGGCTTTAATGAAGGATTTGTGGAAGTGCTAGCTGCACAGCAAACGCCAGAGAACCCCAATTGGTTCCAAGGAACAGCTGATGCTGTACGTCAGTATTTGTGGCTATTTGATGAATGGGATGCAGATGAGTATCTAATTCTCTCAGGGGATCACCTCTACCGCATGGATTACCGCCAATTTATTCAGCGTCATAGAGAAACTGGTGCTGATATTACTCTTTCTGTCATCCCCATTGATGAGCGCCGTGCCTCGGACTTTGGTTTAATGAAAATCGATGACTCCGGTAGGATCATTGACTTTAGCGAAAAACCCAAAGGCGATGCCTTAACCCAAATGCGCGTCGATACAAGTGTACTAGGATTAACAAAAGAACAAGCCGAACTACAACCTTATATCGCCTCAATGGGGATTTATGTCTTTAAAAAAGAAGTGTTGTTCAAGTTGCTCAGAGAATCTCTAGAAAGTACTGATTTCGGTAAAGAGATTATTCCTGATTCGGCAAAAGATTACAACGTTCAAGCTTACTTATTTGATGACTACTGGGAAGATATCGGTACTATTGAGGCGTTTTATCATGCAAATTTAACACTAACAAAACAACCTCAGCCGCCCTTTAGTTTCTACGATGAACATGCTCCCATTTACACCCGCGCTCGATACTTACCTCCAACTAAGCTTTTAGAGTGCCAAATCACAGAATCTATTATTGGCGAAGGTTGTATTTTGAAAAATTGCCGCATTCAACATTCTGTATTAGGAGTGCGATCGCGGATTGAATCTGGCTGTGTAATTGAAGAATCTTTACTTATGGGTGCAGATTTTTACCAAGCATCTGTAGAGCGCCAATCTAACATCGAGAAAAATGACATACCTGTAGGCATTGGCACAGATACACTCATTCGTGGCGCGATTATTGATAAAAATGCCTGCATCGGTCACGATGTCAAAATTATCAATAAAGATAACGTCCAAGAAGCAGAGCGCGAAAGTCAAGGTTTCTACATTCGTAGTGGTATCGTCGTCGTGCTAAAAAATGCTGTAATTCCTGATGGTACAGTGATTTAGTCAATGAAAAACTCCACGCTACTTGCGAGATGAAGTTTTTGAGCATAAGGAGAGGCAGGGGAAGCAGGGAGCAGGGAGCAGGGGGACAAGGGGAATAACTAATGCCCAATGCCCCATGCCCAATGCCCAATGCCCAATGCCCAATGCCCAATGCCCAATGCCCAATGCCCAATGCCCCAAGTCGGCGGGGGAGCAACCTCGACCACCCATAAAGGAATGAAATTTCCCGCTGACTTTCAATGACTCAACTTTTGTTACTGATTGGACTTCCAGGTAGCGGTAAGTCAACCTTGGCTAAACAATTAGTGACAAAATGCCCCCAGATGCAGCTAATTTCTACAGATACCATCCGGGGGCAACTTTTTGGCTCAGAAGCAATTCAAGGATCATGGCTATTGATTTGGCAAGAAATTGAGCAACAATTTCAGCAAGCAATAGCCACAAGCACAACAGTAATTTTTGATGCCACTAATGCTCAACGACGCAACCGCCGCGAACTCATCACCCTAGCTCGTGATGTTGGGTTTACCCACATTACAGGCGTGTGGGTAAGCACGCCTATTTGGCTGTGTTTGGCACGCAACAAACAGCGTCATCGCCAAGTTCCAGAAGAAATCATCTTGCGGATGCATCGTCAACTCCGGGATGCTCCCCCAAGTTTGGCAGAAGGACTAGATAGCCTAATTCGCCTGCTTTGAAAGTTGAAAGTACGGAAATTGCGCTGATGTATTCAGCGGGAACCACACTTGATTTTCTATATTGTTTGTTAATTTAAAATCAGAGTCTTTTAGCTTGGTATTATACCTGGCAAATAATAAATCTCACATCTTAGAAAAAAACATAACGGAAATTTTTACAGGAGGCTGGTAAATGGCTGCAACCGACTTCAAAGACTATTATGCAATTTTGGGAGTTAGCAAGAGTGCCAGTCCAGAGGAAATTAAACAAGCATTTCGTAAACTAGCCCGCAAATATCACCCTGATGTCAACCCAGGTAATAAACAGGCGGAAGCACGCTTTAAAGAAGTGGGCGAAGCTTATGAAGTGTTGTCAGATGCAGACAAACGTAAAAAGTACGATCAATTTGGTCAATATTGGAAACAAGCTGGTGAAGGCTTCCCCTCTGGCGGTGCTGGTGTGGATATGGGTGGCTTTGACTTCAGTCAATATGGCAATTTTGATGATTTTATCAGTGAGTTATTAGGACGCTTTGGTGGTGCTAGTCCTGGCGCTAGACAACAAAGCTACTCTTACAGCACTTCTACAGGTAGACCAAGTACTGGTTTTGGTGGATTTAATGACTTTAGTTTTCAATATGTAGGTTCTAGTACTAGTACCGATAGCGAAGCTGCGATCGCTTTAACTTTTGCCGAGGCGTTTGCGGGTGTGGAAAAACGCTTTATACTAGGCAACGAAACAATAGATGTACGCATTCCTGCTGGGTCTAAAACTGGTACTCGCTTACGGATACGAGGCAAAGGTCAAATCAATCCCATGACTCAACAGCGTGGGGATTTATATTTAAAGGTGGAACTTCAGCCCCATTCGTTCTTTCAAATGGAAGGCGATAATCTTGTTTGCGAAGTAGCAATTACGCCAGATGAAGCTACCTTGGGAGCCTCGATTGATGTACCCACACCTGATGGATCAGTGAATGTGAAACTACCTGCGGGAGTGCGTTCTGGACAATCTTTGCGTTTACGCGGTAAAGGTTGGCCTCTACCTAAGGGTGGACGTGGCGATCAGTTGGTGAAGGTGGCAATTGTCCCACCGAAGGAACTTAGCCAACAAGAGCGAGAATATTATGAAAAAATTAGGGCTATACGTACCTATAATCCTCGCAGTCACTTGCAGCAAGTCAAGCTATAGCGGTTAGGGACTAGAGTGGTGTATTCCATCCATAAAAAAACTGTTCTGTTATATAATCTAAGACGCGCCGTAGCGCGTCTCTACACCAACTCTTAACCCAACGGTATTGCTATATAACCAAAGCGATCACAGCTTTAGTTGTGTTGTGGCGAGTTTTGCGCCATTCTCGCTGCTACCATAGACTTAAAAGCTGCCATCCTCTCTGGGGTGGCTTGAGTTGTTTGCCATGATGGACGTGCCATTAAGCGATCGCACCAAGCGTCTATTTGGGGATATTCACCCAAAGATATACCGATACTAGGTAACACAGTTACTATAGTACCAGCCACAACATCGGCTAGAGTAAGATTATGACTCACAAAGTACGGGCGATCGGCTAAAAGATTCTCAAAAAACTTCAGCACTGTAGCGATTTTTTGCTGTGCCTTTTCCATTTTTTCTGGATCTCCTCCAGGCAAGCCTAGCATCTGAGGTAAAAATGTTGTGGCTGCTGGCAAAAGCTCATTAATACTTACTAATTGCACCATCCGCACAATTGCCAAATCTTTAGCATCTTTTGGCAACATCGCAGGTGTGGGATACTTTGCCTCTAAATAGTCCAGAATTGCTAAGGATTCTACTACATTAAAGCCGTCATCTACTAAAGCTGGAATGTGATGGAAAGGATTAATCGCTAAAAATTCTGGTTTAAATTGCTCTCCATCCAGTTTTACTTCTATTAGTTCAAACTCTAGTCCTTTTTCCAGCAGTGTAATCCAGACACGGCGCGAGTTAGGAGAAATGGGCGTATGATAAAGTGTCAGCATAATTTATTCCTAATTAACCTTCAATTTTATTTGAAAGATGGAAAATACGGCATTGCCACCTACAATTTACACTCAATTGAATTGTTCTAACAATGTCTCAACACTGGCATTGTAATCTAAGAAAGAAAATAAATGCTGATAGAGAAGTTTTCCTGCTTTATCTAATACAAATTGTGCTGGCAAAGGCGCTCCCAGTGCTTGTCCCACTTGATAGGTGCGGAATAATCGACAACTGGGATCACTTAACAGCGGCATTTTTAATTTTAAATCCTTCACAACTATTTGACT
>JBBSOP010000329.1:0-6112 GCA_038259655.1 Chroococcales cyanobacterium | reverse complement strand
GCCTCCCCTACTTCCCCGGCCTCCCCTGCCTCCCCTACTTCCCCTGCCTCCCCATCCCCTTCCACACACATGTCTACCATTAATCCTGCCCAAATTACTAAAGTGCTTCCCGACTCAATAGCCGCAGAAATTGGCTTTGAAGTTGGCGATGCGATCATTGCTATCAATGGCACACATCCCCGCGATTTAATTGATTATCAATTTTTATGTGCTGATGAAGTTCTGGAATTAGAAGTTTTAGATACTGCTGGCAAAACCCATCACGTTGAAATTGAAAAAGACTATGACGAAGACTTGGGGTTAGAATTTGCCACTGCTTTATTTGATGGCTTAATTCAGTGTAATAACCGTTGCCCTTTTTGCTTTATCGATCAACAGCCACCGGGTAAACGTTCTAGCTTGTATTTGAAAGACGATGATTATCGTCTGAGCTTTTTGTATGGCTCTTACCTAACTCTGACTAATTTATCAGAGAGAGAATGGCAGCGGATTGAACAAATGCGCCTTTCTCCCTTGTTTGTGTCTGTTCATGCTACAGAACCTGAAGTTAGAATTAGACTGCTAAAAAACCCACGTGCGGGACAAATCTTACAACACCTTAAGTGGTTTCAAGCTAGGCGATTACAAATTCATGCTCAAGTAGTCGTCTGTCCTGGTATAAATGACGGCAAACACCTGGAACAAACCTTAAAAGATTTAGCGTCCTTTCATAGTGGTGAAGTACCTGCGGTGTCATCAGTGGCAGTTGTGCCAGTAGGCTTGACACGATTTCGTCCCGACGAAGATCAACTTACACCTGTAACCAGAGAAAAAGCAAAAGAAGTGATTGCCCAAGTGCAGTTACTGTCGCAGCAATTTCGTCAACAATTCGGTTCTGGCTTTGCTTGGTTAGCCGATGAATGGTTTTTAATTGCAGGTGAAGAATTACCAAGTGAATCGGAATATGAAGAATATCCCCAAATTGATAACGGTGTTGGTTCTATTCGGTTGTTTCTCAAGCAATTTGCAGATGCAGCTACAGAATTATTACCAGAAAAAATTTATCCCCCAAGAAAATTAACTTGGATAGTAGGTAATGCAGTAGAAACAGCATTTCAACCCATATTAAAACGCTTGAATGCTGTTGAAGGTTTAGAAGTAAATATGTGCGCTTTATGTAGTGATTATTGGGGACAAAACATTAGTGTAACTGGATTATTAACAGGTCATGATTTACTTTTAAATTTAGCAGAAAAAGATTTAGGTGATGGGATTTTGTTACCCCATGTCATGCTTAAACAAGGAGAATTAGTATTTTTAGATGATATCAAGATTGAAGAAGTATCTCGGCAATTAAAAACAAAAATTTTCCCTGTAGCTGGAGTTACAGAGTTAATCAATACTTGTATTGCTGAAGCTGTGAATCTTTCATAATAAAATCTCAGTTGTTTTTCGGAGGTAATTTATGATGATGTTGCATGATAAAGAAAGCAGGAATAAATAATAAATAATCAACTGAGGAGTGAGTAGTGAAGAATCAGGATAATTGCTATAAAAAAACCATAAAAACCAGATTCTTCATTTTTAGTATTAAATTTTTAATTTTTAATTTATTGAGTATTTTGCCAGCAACAGCAGCGGCAGAAGAACCTATATTAAGTGTGGTGCAGAGTCAAGAAAATACACAGCAATGGATAGGAATCACAAAACGTTTGCAAACACTTGGGGCAAAGTATTGTGTAATTGGACTAGCTGATGTCAGAAGTGCAGCAGATTGGGGCGATCGCCGAGTCTTATTTTTGCCAAATGTAGAGACATTAACACCAGCACAAGCGATCGCTTTAGAAGAATGGATGAGCAACGGAGGAAACTTAGTTGCCAGCGGGCCTATTGGTAGTTTGTCAGCGCCAGGAGTTCGGCAATTATTGCGATCGCTCTTAGGAAGTTATTGGGGATTTGGCCTCAATAACACCCAACAGATCAAACCCTCAAAAACCAAGATGCCGTCATGGATGAACCAAAACGGACTTTTTGGCCAAGTACATGGCGGTGCTGTAATTCCTAATGATGCCACCAGTCAAACAGCTGCTGTATGGAATGCTCAAGATAATGCTGCCGCAGTAGTGACAAATGAGCGCTCCACCTTGTTAGGCTGGCGCTGGGGAACAGATGTCGCTTCCACAGCAGAATTAGATGTTGCTTGGTTAAAAGCTGCTCTTAATCGTCATTCAACAGCTAAAAATAAAGTCAAAGGCGGTTCCCCAGACTGCTCCACCTCAATAGCAACCGCCTCCCCTGCCCCGGTTGTTGAGCGTAGTCGAAACACTGCCTCCCCTACCTCCCCTGCTTCCCAAGAAACTATTGACCAACTTGAACAAAAAGTACGCCTGGATGTTGTTCCCAATTCTAATGAGCCAATTAACAATAATGAAGCGATCGCCCTCCAGCAAGAGTTAGAAAATCTGATTGGTCGAGTGGAAAGCGCCCATTTAACAGCGTCTGCTAATGTTGGTAATCTCCAGTCACTCGATAAACAAGAAACTCAATTAGCCTCAATAAGACCTGGAGCGCTAATTCTAAATAAAGAGCAAGTCATCGCCCAAGCCAGAGTAGTTGCCAAAAACTTACCCCAGTTAATCGCCCAAAAAAATTATGCTTTGGCTCGTCAGCAGTGGCTAGCAACAAAAACAAGTTTGTGGCAGCAGTTTCCTGTAAATCAGAGATTAGCCCAAGCAGAAATTAGGGCAGTGTGGTTAGATCGGGGGACAATTGTCCGTGCTGGTAGCAAACAAGGACTAGCCCAAATTTTTGATCGACTGGCACAAGCAGGAATTAATACTGTCTTTTTTGAAACTGTCAACGCTGGCTATACCATTTACCCCAGTAAAGTTGCATCCCAACAAAATCCCTTAATTCGTGGCTGGGACCCCTTGGCAGTGGCGGTGGAACTAGCACATGAACGTCAGATGGAGTTACATGCTTGGGTTTGGGCTTTTGCTGCTGGCAACCAGCGTCATAATGAGATTCTTAAAGTTAATCCTAGTTACCCAGGGCCAGTACTGGCGGCTCATCCTGATTGGGCAAATTACGATCAACTCGGTAATCCCATTCCAGTTGGTCAAACAAAGCCGTTTTTTGACCCTGCTAATCCCGAAGTACGGCAATATTTACTGAGGCTGTATGAAGAAATTGTCACCCAATATAAGGTGGATGGTCTTCAACTAGACTACATTCGTTATCCCTTCCAAGACCCAAGTGCAAATCGCACTTACGGTTATGGTAAAGCTGCAAGAGCGCAGTTTCAGCAATTAACTGGTGTAGATCCAGTGAATATTTCTCCTAGCCAAAAAGATTTATGGCAAAAGTGGACAGAATTTCGTACCCAGCAAATTGATAGTTTTGTGGCTCAAGTGTCGCAGCAGTTACGACAAAAGCGATGTCCAGCGACAAGCTGCGCCCCATCTGGGCAATTAATTTTATCAGTTGCTGTATTTCCACTACCAGAACCAGAACGCATTCAGAAAATTCAACAACACTGGGAAGTTTGGGCTAGACGAGGAGATATAGATTTAATTGTTCCCATGACTTATGCCCAAGATACTCCGCGTTTTCAACGACTAGCACAGCCTTGGATAGCCTCAACAAAATTAGGTTCTACCTTGTTAGTACCAGGTATTCGCTTACTTTCTTTACCAACTGTGGGAGCGTTCGATCAACTCCAATTAGTAAGAGACTTACCAGTTAGTGGTTATGCACTCTTTGCCGCAGAAAATTTTAACAACGATTTACAAAAAATCTTTAGTAGCACTCAAGGAAAGGTTCAGTCTGCAACTAATGAACCTCTTCCTCAGCGCCAGCCTTTTAAAACTGCTGCTGTTCGTTATGCTGCTTTGCAAAGAGAATGGCAGTTAGTGTTGCAAAACGAGCAATTGCGGATGTCTACTACAACAATTGCAGATTTTCATAACCAAGCAGAAGTAGTACAAAAAGCTTTAGATCAGCTTGCAGCCTCGCCATCTACTAGTAATTTATTAGCTACACGAGCTACTTTAACTAGGTTCCAATTTCAATTTAGAGTATGGATGCGCCAACAGACTGTAGATAATCCTTATCAATTTAAAGTCTGGGAAAATCGTCTGATGACAATAGAAAGGCTGTTGCGTTACGGCGAACGGCGATTAGCCTTGTAAATCTTCGCTGCGATCGCCACAACTGAGAAGATTACAGATAAAGATTACAGTATTTATCTGTAATCAAAATATTAGAAGATACTTAAATAATCTGTTTTAAACAACGATTGTTTAATGATGGGTATGGTAATCGTCTATGCAAGCCTTACCTCAACTTCTCTGGCTACGATGCTTAAAGTCAATCATTGACTTGTCGCCACTTACAGTTGCACCGGATACATCAGTGTTAGAGGCAACATCACTAATGGCAAAACAAAGTGCCAAAATCTTGGTAGTCACAGTTTCGCAGATGGTGGGGTGGTTGACAGAGCAAGATATAGTACATCTTTTAGCTTCAGGGGTTGACTTTAAAACCACTAAGGTTTCTGAAGTTATGCATACCTCAGCCATGACACTGAAGTTGTCAGAGTTGGAAAATATGACAACAGTATTATCACTGATAAGCCAGAATAACTTAGTTTTTCTACCAATTGTAGATGAGCAAGGTCAACTTGTGGGGACGGTTACACCTGACAGTATTTGTCGAGAATTAAGTCAACCCACATCAGACTACGATTTACTTATTAATCATGAGGAAGCAAACTTAGACCGCGAAGCAGTTCTCGAAACTATCGGCATTCCCGTCTTTGATATTGAAGGTCAATTCCGTGGGTATCGTGGCATGGATCGGGATATCACGGATCGTAAGCAAGCAGAAAGTGCATTACGAGAGACCCAACAGCAGCTGCAAGCAATTTTAGATAACTCTTCTGCGGTGATTTATGTCATAGATACTGAGAATCAATTTTTGCTTGTTAACCACCAATTTGAACAATTATTCAGAATTACTCAAGATCAAATTGCAGGCAAAAGCATTTACGATATTTGGCCTACTGATATTGCCGATGCATTTGCTGCTAATAACCACCAAGTAGTTGCAGGTGGTATTTCCATAGAAGCCGAAGAAGTTGTCCCTCATGAGGACGGACTACACACTTATTTATCTGTCAAGTCTCCTTTAAAAGACACTAATGGTGTCCCTTATGCAGTTTGCGGCATTTCTACAGATATTACAAATCGTAAAATAGCCGAAGAGTCACTATTGCGCTTTTGCCAAGCTATGGAAAGCACAAGTGATGCTATTTGCATGGCTGATATTACAGGTAAGTCTATTTATGTTAATTCAGGGTTTACCGAACTTTATGAATATACCTTAGAAGAATTTCAAGCTGTTGGTGGAGCATTAACTATTTTCCAGCATCCAGCAGAGTTACAACAAGTACTGATTACTATCTACAGAGGTGAACCGTGGCGGGGTGAAGTGACAATGCGATCGCGCAGTGGTCGTATTATGCAAGTTTACTTACGTGCTGATGTAATTCAAGATACTAATGCTAAAATTATCGGCACAGTAGCCACCCATACTGATGTTACCCAGCGTCGGCAAGCAGAAGAAGGCTTACGATTACGCGATCGCGCGATCGCTGCTAGCAGTAATGGCATAATTATTGCTGATGCCAGCATTTCTAATAGACCAATTATCTACGTTAACCCTGCTTTTGAGTACATGACTGGTTATTCAGAAGCAGAAGTTGTTGGGCAAAACTTTCTTTTGTTCCAAAGTACTGACGTTAATCAAGTAGGTTTAGAAAAACTCAATGCTGCTATGCAAAAAGGTAAAGACTGTACTGCGGTTCTTTACAACTACCGTAAAGATGACAGTATCTTGTGGATCGAGTTAAACATTTCTCCTGTTTATGATGCTGCTGGCATCCTTACCCACTATATTGGCATTCAAACCGATATTACTGAGCGTAAGCAAGCAGAAATAGCACTACTTGTCAGTCAACAACGTTTGCAATATTTACTTGACTCCAGTCCAGCTGTGATTTATACCGCCAAAGCATCGGGAGATTTTGGCGGTACTTTTGTAAGCGAGAATGTCAGCACCATACTGGGCTATG
>JBBSOP010000328.1:0-6115 GCA_038259655.1 Chroococcales cyanobacterium | reverse complement strand
GTCATCTAAAAATTCGCCGAACAAAAACAACTCGTCGTTTTGAGTTTGCAATAAACCTAAATCGTAGCGATCGCCGTCAAAAGGGTCAGCACCTGGATTAAAGCAAATTGCTTTGAGTCCACCAGCTGCTTCAATATTTTCGATTACAGTTTTAGCTTTAGGACGGGAGGTTTGAATTAAAATTACTGGTAGTCCGTCACCGGCTTGTTTAATTTCACAAACTTGATGAGATGAAACTCCTTTACGCAAAGACTCCAACATTTCCCAAGTCACTACTCCCAAGCTGAGAAAAGAGTCTTCTGGTATCAAATCATCGCGCAAGGAATGGAACATCGGAGAGACATCCTCCTCAAATTCTGGCTCTTGAACCCCAAAGCCTGACATTTCTTCTAATTCTGCTGCCAATTGTGGCATGGTGGAGACAGTCACAGACACCGATTTGGTGGCCTCATGTAATTCAGGAGAAGAAATGCGATAGCGGCGGCTCAGGTTAGGAAATGCATCTTTGTAAAGCTGACGGCGATGATCGCGGATAAAGCGAGAAAGACTTTCTAAAGCGACAAAGACAACTAGCGCCTCTTCATCGTATAAAACAGATCTTAGACCTTCTAAAGGATGGATATTGCCGAAGGTTGGCTCAATTTCTGCTAATGGTAAATCTGCTAAATCATCAGTTTCGTCTTCATCTTCGTCGTCATCATCCACACGATCAAAAGTCAAAAATAGGCAATCTTGTTTGAGAAAAGCTTCTTCTAAACGCCCTTGGGATTCGTCATCTTGTAAAACCGCTGCTCGAAACTGCTTGAGAGAATCTTCTGAGCGATAAAATAAAATTCCATGCTCCATCCCCAGCATTCCCATCACCGACGCATAAAGTGTACCAACATCCCACTTGTTGATCTCTATTGACAAGATTTGATGTTCTTCCAAAAATTCCCAAGGAGCAGCTTGCCAAATGGCGAATGCTTTCTCTTGCAAAACTTGTGCGTATTGTGGAGGTAAATCGGGAATTTGGCTATCGAGAATTTCGGCAAATCCGCGAAACAATTCATCAATTAAAGGTAATTCTGGTGCGTAGTCAATGACGATATCCAAATCTTGCAGCACACCACGCAGATAAAATTGAATCTCCCGATCTTTTACCACAATTTTTTGAGGTCTAGCGGGTTTGGCCGGACTGTGGGGATGTTCCATTGCTCGCATTAAAGTGCGAACAACTGCTTCCGGGCCTGTTTCTGGAGCTACCACGTCCATTCCCCGAACGATGCCTTGTGAGCCATCCACCCAAAGAATACATTCGCCTTTGGCCTCTGAATCTGAATGCAACGTTTGTGACGATGACATTGGACGGCGATCGCCCTCCCATACAGAAGGAATTTGAGTTAGTTTATTCAGCCGACGACTGGTAGAGCGATTAAAACTTGTCATAGAGTAAGTTAATCAAAAGAAGCTATTTGGAAACAGAGTTTTGGGAATGACTAGCCTCAGATGTAATCTTCCTGGCTGCATCTGAAGAGTAGTTGCGACTCAGGCTTCTACAAGGCCGGAACTCTAAGAATACCGAATCTCTAAACACACCGAGTTTCTCAATTCTAGAATAAAAACCTTGGCCTGCTTTGAAGCGAGTGTTTACAATTTGGCAATTAGCAACATCAATTGTCGCTAGAATGGATATAAAAACCCCCAGAATACTCATTAGCATTCAGCCTAGCTCAGGTAATTGTTAAACAACTTAAGGAGTTTCAAAAGCAAATGACACAAGCAACTCAGTCTCAACAACGCGGCATTCTGTTGAGCGAATCAGCTTTGGGCCAAGTAAAATTACTCCGAGACAAGCAAGGTCAAGACTTATGCTTACGGGTAGGAGTTAGACAAGGTGGCTGTTCTGGAATGTCTTACATGATGGACTTTGAAAATGCCAGCAAAATCACCCCTGAAGATGAAGTTTTTGACTATGATGGCTTCAAAATTGTCAGCGATCGCAAAAGCTTACTCTATCTCTATGGCTTAATGCTTGATTATAACGATGCCATGATTGGCGGCGGCTTCCAGTTCACTAACCCTAACGCCTCTCAAACCTGCGGTTGCGGCAAGTCATTTGGGGTGTAATATTGTCAGTTATTGGTTGCTATTGACCACTGACTACATAACGTATTTGCTATGACTCAAACAATTGAATCCCTGTTTGATACAGGTTTGGAACGCTATAAAGCCGGTGAATCAGTGGATTCTCTAATCCCTGTATTTAAGGAAGTTTGCGATCGCGCTCCTAAAACTAGTTCAGCTTGGATTTGTTTGGCTTGGTTGTATTTGCTTGATGACAAATCCAATTTGGCTTATAAAGCTGCACAAAAAGCAGTCAAGTTAAGTCCCCAAGATCCACAAGCTAGAATTAATCTCGCTGTAGCCATGCTGGAAACAGGACAAAAAGGGTTGCGGCAACACATTGATTTTGTTAGACAGTTAATTTTTGTTAACCCAGAATGGCGGGATGAAATCGTAAGTAGTATTGAAGACGGTTTAAGTAGAAAACCAGATTGGCAAAGTTTGGCAAAAGTCAAAAACTGGCTGTTTGAAGAGTAAGAATTAGAGACTAGGGGCTAGATACCAGCAGTTTATTAATAGTCCCTAGCCCCTCTAACTCTCTAGTTCCTAATCCCTAGTCCCTAGTCCCTAATTTCTAGTCCCTTATGAAAGATAAATTATTAAATTGGCTGAACTTAATTTTAGTCGCTGATGTATTCTTGGTTTTGTTAGGGTTTGGCTGGTTAGTAGTTGCTGCGATCGGTGATGCCGCAGGAGTTAACTTAGGTCTAGATTTATGGCATCAACTCTGGCAACCTCTGTTTAACCCTGCTATTGGTATTCTCATGGGAGGCGCAATTCTCAGTGGTCTTGTGAGTTGGGTTTCGAGAAAATTTCTTACTGATTAGTTCAGTTATTCTCCGTCAGTAGTCAGTCTCAAAGTAGTAAAAACTGACTATTGTTAAAAGAATATTATTGAAGAATTTGTCTTAACGCTGGCTGTAAATTAGGATATTGATATTCAAAACCACTTTCTAAGGTGTGCTTCGGAAGTACTTGTTGACCTTCTAAAACTACCATTGCTCCATCTCCCAATAAAGCTTCGAGAGCAAAAGCAGGTACGGGCAACCACGAAGGACGATGTATCACTTGTCCTAATGTTTGGCAAAAATCTGTCATCTGCACAGGGTTAGGTGCAGTAGCATTATATAAGCCTTCTATTTCTGGTTTAGTTAAAGCTTGCAAAATCAAGCTCACTAAATCGTCAATGTGAATCCAAGAAAACCATTGCCTACCACTGCCAATAGGGCCACCGGCAAAGAGTTTAAAAGGCATAATCATTTTACCCAAAGCACCACCTTGACCCAAAACAATACCGAAGCGTAGAATTACTAAGCGGACACCAGCATCTTTAACTTTTCTCGCTTCTGCTTCCCAGGCTTGACAAACTTGGGCAAGAAAGTCGCTACCAGAGGAGCTGCTTTCATCGAAGGTTGCAGTTTCGCTAGTGCCGTAGTAGCCAATGGCCGAAGCGTTGACTAACACAGGGGGTTTAGGGTTGGCTTTAGCTATTGCTTCAACTATTTTTTGTGTACCTAATTGACGGCTGTTAAGAATTTCTCGTTTGTGTTCTGGTGTCCATCGTTCCTCGGCGATCGGTTCTCCTGCCAGATTTACTACACCATCACAACTAGCTATGACATCTTGCCAAGAACCAGATACAGTTGGTGTGTAGGTAACTATTTCTACATTTGGGAAAGCCTCAGATGGAAAAACCTTTTGGGCATAAGTGGTGTTACGCGTTAACACTAGTACTCTATTACCCTCCTTGTGAAGTCGTGCTACCAAACGACTACCTACAAATCCTGTTGCTCCAGTAACTGCTATTTTCATAATGCACCTCCACCAATCCCTTATTTTAAGGTTTTTTATCAATTCTTTGAACTGATTTCGCTTTCCTATTTAATATCAGCTATTAGGAACTCTTTCTAAATCCTCAGTTTGGTTCTTGAATTTAATAAATCCATAAATGACTTGCCGTTTATATGCTTCGGTATTATAGGATGGACGGAGTGTTTTAAGGGGTGGGGCTATTATGGCTCGCTATACCTGTTCGTTTGTTGTTTCTATTCCTATTGACGATATCCATCCATTACTTGTAGATCTTTTACAAGAATGTGATTTGGAGATTCAATACTACACAGCCGATTACATTATGGCTCGTGAGATTCCTGGTAATATTTCTTTCTCTAAGCTGGTTAAAGCCGAAGTACTGATTGATAAATCAACAGCTACCGAAACAGAAACCCGGATGAGTATTGTAATTAAAAACGAGGAATTACCACTCCAAGTTGATAATCACTGTCGGCAAATGTTTGAATTTATCAAGCAGACGATTGAAGAAAGTCGTCATTGGCATTTGATTGAAAGTCTTGCTGGGTAATAGTTATTTATGCTTGTAGTCACAGTATTCACTGTGGCTAACTGAATTTATGGTAAACTCCACTACTTCTTGTGCTAAATGTGGTTTGTAAACTTAAAAATTGCTACATGTAATCCGAAAATAACTGAATTTGGTATTTTTTCAATCTTCTATATCCTCATCTTCGGTCATACCGGGGTTAATGAGGGTAATGTCGTACTCGCTAGAATCTGTCTGCCCCGATCGCTGAGTATTTTTTAATAGATAATAAATGGCACGTACTTGGGGGCCAAAAACGATCTCGTCTTCGTTCGTCAAATCGTGGGCTGACATCTTGCGCCCATTAATCATCATACCGTTAGCACTGGGCTTGTTTTTAGCGTCACCATCTACAATCCGGTAATAATAGCTCTGACTATTATGTTTATGTGGCAATCTGACTAATGTGGCATGGCGGCGGGAGACAAATTGAGATACCAACCGGATGTTACACTCACGGTCTCTACCGATAGAGTAAACAGGGTTTTCTAAAGGAAATTCCTTACGACCTTGATCGTCTTCAAGAATTAGTAGATGGCTTTCATTGCTTTCTAGTACCATTGATACGTCTTTGCTAGAATCGGTTGAAGTTTGATGAACTAAGATTTTTTTAGTATGCTTTCCTGCCATTCTCGCGCACTACAGTCTGTGGTATTAATTTTAATGAGCATTAAGATTGCATATTTACTGACAAGAGTAGAACATGGTTGTTCTACTCTGTAAATGCTGTTGCTCTAGAAAGAGTCTCAACAGGCTTTTTGAGATGCATAACACCTAACTCTCGATTTAGTTTAACCTGAGATGGGAGAAACCAACATTTGATTTGTAATATTCCTTCAGAGGTTTTTAGAGGCGATGAGCTAGTCGCCTTAATAAAACTGAATTGGTGACAACACTAACTGAGCTAAAAGCCATGAATGCAGCAGCACCAGATGGGCTAAGGACAAAACCCAAGCTTGGTAATAAAACACCTGCTGCTAAAGGAATACCGATTGTGTTGTACCCAAAAGCCCAAAATAGATTCTGACGGATTTTGTTGAAAGTAGCACGACTTAGCTCAATTGATTCGACAACATCATTTAAGCGATCGCGCATAAGGACAATTTCAGCAGTTTCCATCGCTACATCAGTCCCCGAATGTAAAGCAATTCCCACATCTGCTTGCGATAAAGCCGGAGCATCATTGATTCCATCTCCAACCATTGCGACTTTAGCAGCAAATTTGGTTTGTAGTTCTTGAATAACAGCAGCTTTTTTACTTGGGGGAACACCTGCTAAAACATCAGTGTTACTTAATCCTAGTTGTTTGGCGACAGTCCTAGCTGCTTCTAATTGATCACCACTGAGCAACATTACCCGTAAACCCATCTGGCGTAACTTCTCTACTGTGGTTTGAGCATCTGCTCTCAGGGTATCTTGAACAGCAATTAGTCCGGCTAAACTTCCCGCAACTGCTACATAAACGACTGTTTTCCCATCTGCTGCTAGTTTCTGAGCCATCTGTTGAGCATTTTCATTGATATCAATCCCGTGCCAACTCAACCAGTCCCAGTTACCCAGTAACACAGTTGTACCCTCTATTACCGCAGATACACCCAGTCCTGGTTCCGTATGGAAATCTACAGCATC
>JBBSOP010000327.1:0-6129 GCA_038259655.1 Chroococcales cyanobacterium | reverse complement strand
TGTTCCCGCAGGGTAGCAATCGCTTTAACCACGGGATTATGTGATTACTTCGCTCCGTTATCACTGCGCTCGTAATGACGATTTAAGGGGTCTATAACGCCTGAAACCCTTTCAGATAGTACTTGTGTGTACACCGTAGCATAGAGAAGAGAGGACTAAAGTCCTCACTACAAAATTATTCATTTGATGGCTGAGATTGCTGTTGAGAACGACGCAAAGCATTTCGCAACTTATTTTGACTTGAAGATGGGACTGGCTCTGTTCGCCGCCGTCGCCGATTTTCAGTTGGTTTTGGTTGGGTTGATGAATTATTAGTTACAGGCTTACGTCTGACTCGACGTAGAGATTCTCCGACATTTCTCTGCTGATTACTGGGTTTTGTTGTGGTTGCACTAGATGCAGGTGTGGATTGCCTTTGTCTAACTCTAGATGGTGTAGGGGTTTCTGGAGGAACATCCATAATAGTTGATGTCGTTGAGCGCCGCCTGCGTCTTGGGGTTTCCTCAGTTGAATTTGTATTTGCGGTTGCTGCTTGTTGCTTTCTTTCTTGTGCCTGTCGTTTTCTGTTTTCTTGAAGTTCACGATGCCGCCTTGAACCTTCAATAGCATATTCAGTAGAAATAGAGACTCCCTCTCTACCACCAGCAGCAGGTTTTAATTTCCAGTCGCGTGCTTGTCTAAGAGTCTCTTCATCTAAGGCGCGGTTGCCACTGGAGTTAACAACACGCACATTAGTAACATTACCTTTAGCATCAGTATCAACAGCTACTTCAACTTTGCCTTCAATCCCTCGTCGTCTAGCTGATTCTGGGTACTTCGTACCGCATTGACGGCAAGCTGCACGGCCATTTCCTGAACCTGAAGAATTATTACTTGGTGGTGCTTCTATTTTTGCGGGGCTTGGCGCTGTAGATACTGTTCCAGTACTTCTGGGTCGTCTATTACTAGTACCTGAATCTACAGCAGGGTTAGAATTTGTGCTACCAACTTTATTAGACTCGAACGCATTAGTATTATTACTGTTTCCCTGAGTAGCAGAGTTTCTGAGTCCACTTAACACCCCTGTTAATTTTTCGCTGCTTTGGTTGACAGTTGGAGACGACTGCTGGGTATTGGCAGATTCAGATGTGAGTACTTGAGGAGTTATGGCTGTCGGTTGCGGCTGTGTACTTGGCTCTTGCTTTTGAACTGGAGGCGTTATGGCTGTCGGTTGCGGCTGTGTGGTTGGCTCTTGCTTTTGAACTGGAGGCGTTTTTAAGTTATCTGAAAGCTTTTCAACTGGGGCTGTTTCTAGTTTCAGAGGCTGTTTCTGTTCAATGACAGGGGGTTTAAAAACAGTTGGTGCGATCGCTTGACTTTGAGGTTGAGGTATAATCGCAGTCTCGTTGGTATTAATACTCTTTTCAGGAACCTTTACTGAAGCTGTTTTTGGTTCTTGCTTAATCTCATCTGGTGGTTTTTCTATTTCTAAAGTCGGAGGATCAATAATCGTCACTTCTATTGGTTCATCTTCGACTTCAGGCATTATCTTCCCCAGATTAAATATACCTAGAGAAAGTACGCCGACATGCAAGGCTAGCGAACCAATCAGACTATAAATCAAAAAAGACTTGATAGCCTCAGCTTCTTTAGAACGCTGTTCAACAGCTATGCCTGAAAAGGTCATAATTTATTGCAACCTAATCTTAGTAACTTAGACATACTAAAATGCTTAGATAGAAATATCAAGTAATCGATAATCACCTAATTAGGGTCTATAAACCACGATAAAATCTCTAGAGAGCCTTGAATGGTAATCCTCTCAAGACAAATAACTGAAAAATATTTGCATAATATGTTCAAGACTCTTGACAAATAATCTCAATTTGCATGAGGATTTCTGGTAGTCTATCTGTTATTGATTTATTTATGAGGCTTTAAATGGGAATTAATAATCTATTTACGGCTGGTGGTGTGGTAATTTGGCCGTTGCTGGGGTTTTCTGTGTTGGCGGTGTCCTTGATTATTGAGCGTATCAGGTTTTGGGTCAGAATCAATAACCGTCAAAGCCGTGTCATCAGAGAGGTATTGAATCTTTATCGCCTAGAAAATGTAGTTGGTGCAATCGATAAACTGCGGCAAAATGCAGATTTACCCCTGGCGCGGATTTTTCTAGCAGCCTTGGAATTAGAAGAACCGAATCCTGAAGAGTTTCGTTTGGCTTTAGAAAGTGAAGCACAAGCTGAAATACCTTTACTCAAACGCTTTCAAAATATCTTTGAAACAATTATTGGTCTAGCTCCATTATTAGGTTTATTAGGTACAGTGTTAGGTTTGATTGCTTCCTTTGCATCCTTGGATATCGGTGATGTGGGAGGAACAAAAACAGCAGCTGTGACTGCTGGGATTAGTGAAGCTTTGGTATCCACAGCATCAGGCTTAGTAGTTGCTATATTTACACTTTTATTTGCTAACTCCTTTCGCGGATTGTATGTACGCCAAATAGCACTGATTCAAGAGTATGGAGGACAACTAGAGTTACTTTACCGCCGTCGCTACGAACGAGGAGAGAAAAGTTATGCGTCTACCAGATGAAGCAGATATACCAGCGCAGATCAATATTGTGCCGATGATTGATGTGATATTTGCGATTTTGACGTTTTTTATCATGTCTACGCTGTTTTTAACTAGGTCGGAAGGATTACCAGTAAATTTACCGAAAGCGGCAACGGCAAAACAACAGCAAGTTTCTACTAAAGTGACGGTAACGGTAGATGAAAAAGGACAGGTAAGCCTAAATCGCCAACCCATTACGATTAATGATTTAACCAAACAGGTGCAGACTTTAGTTGGTTCTAATTCAGAAGCCTTGGTGATTATTAATGCTGATGCGAAAGTTGGTCACGGTCAAGTAGTGGAAGTAATGGATAAATTACGTCAAGTAAAAGGGGCAAAATTAGCGATCGCTACTCAAAAACCTTAAACTAAAAGGGGCATGGTTTTTATTCCATTGCTTTGATTTGTTGATTTGCTGCTTTTTGCGCTCGTTGCATTGCTTGCTGTAATGGTTGTTGCCCTAACAAAGCGCTGACAAATTGGTTATCAAAGTTATTAACGATCGCACTTGCATATTTTCCTACCTGCCAAGGTGTAGCATAATCTATTCCGGCTACCAATGGCGATCGCAAAGGGTCTTGATCATAACCTAACTTTTGGGCTACCGATTTACGTGTTGGCAATGCAAACCCTGTCCCTGTCCATTTCTGCATTCCGGCTTTACCAGTGAGGTAAGAAATTAATTCCCAGGCTGCTGCTTTGTGCTGTGATTGTTTGTTCATCACGTAGGCAACCGTAAAGACCATTGTGCCTTTTTTGTTATTAATGCTTGGTATTTCTGCGGTAGCAAACTTGAGTTGAGGAAAGGTTTCTTGCAGGTAAGGAATTGCCCAGTTACCCTCAATCACCATTGACACCTTACTTTGACCAAACATTTCACTACCTGAGTTAGTCCCCACATCAGATTTTTGGGCAGAGGTACGGTCTTTTTGATACTGGTCTATTACTAACTGTAATCCCTGTAAAGCGGCTGTACTAGCAAAAGCAGCGTTACCATTTTGGTCTACCACTTGCCCACCAAAAGCTGTAATTTTGTAAGCTTGACGCGCTAACTCTGGGCTGACACCAAAGCCGTATCTATTTAGTTTGCCTGTTAATTGTTGGGAATAGTTGCGTAGTTCATCCCAAGTAGTCGGCGGATGACTCAAACCCTCAGCGGCAAAGGCTGTTTGGTTATAAAACAAAGCGAGGGTAGAATAGTCTTTAGGCAAACCATAGATTTGGTTTTGGTATTTGAAACTATTTAGTAAGGTAGGCTCAAAGTCTGCTAAATTAAACTCTGGGGTGATGTAAGCATCTAGGGGTTCTAGAACATTTTGGCTCATTAAAAAAGGAGCTTCTAAGGCATCGAGATAAAAGACATCGGGAGCAGCTTCCCCAACCAAACGGGTTTTAATTACATCCATATATTGGTCGGAAATCACCTCATATTTGACTTTAATCGTGGGATTTTGCGCTTCAAAGTCTTGTAGTACTTGTTTTAAGAGTTTTTGCTCAACCGGGGAACCTCCCCAGCCACTGAGTTTGATGGTAGTTGTGGTGGGTGCTGATAATTGTAAACTATGACAACTGATAATAGTAATAGCGATCGCTATTACCAATCCCCAAAATTTTAATAAATTCTTTTTAATCACAAACTAATAAAAGTCTCTTATACCTTACTTATAGCGGTTTTTCTGCGATTGAAGTATACTTTTAGAACCTCTAATTCCTAGCCTACGATATTCTTTACCTATGCTGCATATTTAATAATCTCAACTTCTGCCCCATTATTAACAGCAACTTCAGCCCTTGCTAACACTTGTTCAGTAATTGCATCGCTTAAATAATATTCCCCACAGTTATCACAGACTGATGCTGGAACTTTTTTAATTACCACAATACATTCATCTCTTTCTAAAGTCACGGTTACTAAATCGGGTTTCGTCTCTCCATGCTTGCAAATTACGCATCTCATAATCGTCTCCTAGTTCTAAAATCATTTGACCAAATATTTGGCTCAGGAATATAAGCCGTTACTACGTATCCTGTATCTGTAGATTCATCTAATGAAAATACAACATGAATTGGTTTACCTTCTACGAAATCAAATATTAAATAACTGGGAAATGGTGTATCATCAAGATTTTCTTTTATGACTTCTCCATAAACGGTTACAGTTTCTACATCCTTTTTACTTATTCGACGATAAAACATTTGTTGGATAGCATGACGAGAAAAGACTAGATTCTGACAATACATTAATCTTAATCACTCTTCACTATCAAATTATTTAGTTTAGCAACTAAAATATTTGGATGTTACTATGTTTACTATATAAGTTTGACGTACCTATAACAGCGATCGCTATTACCAATCCCCAAAATTTCAATCAATGAAAAGCTTACGCTGTATTCATTTTTAATTCTGCGGAAATAGCTGTAACTACACATTCTGGAAACTGCCGCTTTAATGCCCCAAACACAGGACAAGGCGCTTGCTCTTGTAAATTCTCCGGTTTACTCCAGGTAAAAGGTGCTTTTTGCGCCGCAGACATCCACAATAATTTTTTTGCCCGTGTCATCGCCACATAAAGTAAACGATACTCCTCAGCAGTTTTCAGATGTTTTGACTGCTCCCAAGCTTGGCTAACATCTGGTATTTCTGATTCTCCGTGGAGAGCAGCGCGAATTTGAGCGCGAGCCACTTCTGATAAAGTAAAGTCACCTAAAAACTGGCTTTGGGGAGGAACCCAAAATCGACCAGGAATCAAGTTTTCATGCAAAAAGGGAATGAAAACATAGTCCCAATCTAGCCCTTTAGCTTTGTGCATGGTAATAATGGTCAGTTGACCAGTGCGAGTATAACGCGCTTCTAAGTCTTCTGTTTCAACTGGTTCAAATCGTTCGGAACTAACAATTTCACTTAAAGCTGACAATATCGCCCCCATCGAACTGTTACCAGCTATTTGCTGATTGACTCGTTCTGCTAGTTTGTCAGCGGTTGCAAGTTCTGCTTGGTCGTAATTTAACACCAAAGCCAGGAAGGAAATTAGCTGATATAAAGGTAGTTCTAATCGAGCACGGAGTAAACTACGACATAAATGGGAGGATTTTTGTACTGCTTCTGACTGGGGTGGGGCTAAAGGGCCAGGATACAAAAAATCTTCTGGGAGACTAGCTAAGGCGTTGAGATCTTGAGTAGGAATCAATTGACGCTGCACCAAAGCTTCTAAGGCAGCTTTGAGGTAATCAGGGGAATGCGGACGATCGCAAAATTGCAATAATGCTAAAATTTCTTGGGGAATATGGGAACGGCGATCGCGTGCTCCAACATCGTACAGTGTAATATTATGCTCTTTGCATATCGGCGTTAAAGCCTCTGCTAACCACCTACCTTGACGATTTTCTCTAACTAAAATTGCTGCACTAATTTTTGTTGGGTCTTCAGCAAATAGCTCAATCACTCTTTGAGACAGTAATTCAACTGTATGATGAATATCACGAGGGCTATAAATTTCTAATCCCCTGCCTATAGGTGCTGGGTTAGCATTGG
>JBBSOP010000326.1:0-6143 GCA_038259655.1 Chroococcales cyanobacterium | reverse complement strand
CAGCTGATCCATCGCTTTTTCGCGGGCTTTTGCTGAATCTTTACCAGGAACGGTGAGAAGGATTTCTGGGCTTTGAGCGAGAGTATACTGAGCCATATTTAGGACAGAAAAATTGCTAGTTAACCAAGCCAAGGCAAACCATTTTAACATGAAAGTTCGATCCACCTGGAAATAACTGACTATTGACAACTGACCCGCTTAACGTAAATAAAACTTTATACTTAAGAAAAGGCAAATGAATTTCAATAAGAGGGGAGAGCTATGGCTCCAAATCCCACCATCATGCAGGCTGTGGAAAAATTGGGCTACCGCGTTACCATTGGTGATGTGGCAACCCAGGCAGGATTAAATGTCGCAGAAGCTGGACAAGGGTTATTGGCCTTGGCATCTGATGCTGGTGGACATTTACAGGTAGCAGAAACTGGAGATATCGTTTACCAATTTCCGCGAAACTTTAGAGAAATTTTGCGTAATAAATACTTGCAGTTGCGATTGCAAGAATGGTGGAAAAAAATTTGGGGAATTTTATTCTACCTCATTCGCATTTCCTTTGGAATTTTCTTAATTGCTTCCATAGCTCTAATTACCATTGCTATAATCGTTATCGTCACTGCTCTTAACTCAGACAGGGATGGCGATAATAGGGGTAGTAGTTATGGTGGCGGCTTCTTCTTTTTTCCAGATTTATTTTGGTATTTTAGCCCCAACTACGATAGACGCTACCGAGAACGGCGGCGCGGTAGGCAACAAGACAATAGCAATTTAAATTTCTTTGAAGCTGTCTTTTCGTTTTTATTTGGTGACGGTAATCCTAACGCCGACTTAGAAGAGCGCCGTTGGCAAGAAATCGCTGCTGTAATTCAAAATAACCGTGGTGCAGTTGTAGCAGAACAAATTTCCCCGTACCTGGATAATCTTGGTGAAAATTATACACAAGAGTATGAAGATTATATGTTACCCGTTCTGATTAGGTTCAACGGGCAACCGGCAGTCAGTTCTGAAGGGCAGATTGTCTATTACTTTCCAGAACTACAGGTAAGTGCAGCTAAAAAGCGTCGTCAGTCTTTGCCAGTATACCTTGAAGAGTCGCCTTGGCGTTTTAGTGCAGCCGATTCAGGACAAATTACTTTAAGTGCTGGTTTGGGTATAGTGAATTTGGTAGGGGCATTAATACTAGGCAGTTTATTAAGAGACGGCACAGTTGCAGCCCAAATAGGGGGATTAGTAGCTTTTGCCCAAGGAATTTATTGGCTACTCTTAGCTTACGGTATAGGTTTTCTGGCTGTACCATTAGGACGTTATTTCTGGATTCAGTGGCGCAATAAAAAGATTGTTGCACGCAACCGCGATCGCCTGTCACGGGCTAGGATATTAACAAACCCAGATACAGCTTTACAGCACAAAATTGACTACGCAAGTCAGTTCGCCACAGAAAAAGTGATTGGTAAAGAAGACTTAGTATATTCTACCGAAACAGACTTACTCGAACAAGAAGTTGAGCGATCTGCACAAATTGACGCTGAATGGCAAAAGCGTTTAGATTAAGGATAAATTAGGGGCATTGGGCATTGGGCATTGGGCATTGGGCAGGGGAAAGAGGCAGCACTTCGACTACTTCGGCTACGCTCAGTGACCGGGGCAGGGTGCGGGGTGCAAGGGAGAAGTTAAGAAAATGCCTTGAATTTAAAGATGTATACCTAATCTTTAATCTTTAATCTTTCTCCTTTTCTCCCTGCTCCCTTGCTTTTTCACTACTTTGTTTGAATCGGTGTGAGGGCTACGCCTTGATAATAATGTCCCAAAATTTGCAGGTGGTTTGCTCCTTGTCGAGCCAAATTGTAAGCCCCCCATTGACTCATCCCTAAACCATGACCATAGCCAAGTCCTTGCAGTACAAAACCACCATCGCCTCCCTTGGCAACGTTAAAGCGGGTACTTTTAAGTTTGAGCGCAGTGCGTACTTCCTCGCCCTGTAGTAATTTCGTACCTTTGTCGCCGACGATTTTTAAGATTTTGACACTGCGGAAAGGAGAGTAACTTTCTGGAATCATTTGTTTAACATTACCCACACCCGAAATTCGGGCGCTGATTTCAGATGGAGAGAAGGTTTTTACCCAATTACACTCGCTGACATTTTGATCGTAATCTTGAACAGCTCGCAGGTAAGGTAGGGTATTTCCCCACACATCTTCTACATTTTCAGTATGTCCACCGGAACAAGCGTGGAAAACTGAGAGAATAATTTTGTTTTTGTAAGTTAATACCTGGTTTGCTGTACCATCAACTGCGGCATAAGTACCAGGAGATTCGCTGTTTACACCTTTGTAAATTTGCCAACGGTCGGGGCTAGCCCCTAAATCATAAAGGGGATTATTGCGCTGTTTTTCTCGTTCGTAGAGGGCATAAGTACGGGCTGCGATCGCTTGAGCTTTGAGGGCTTCTTGAGGCCAAGCAGAATCCATCTCACCACCAAGGACGCTGTAGAGATATTCTTCCATATCAACCCAATTTACAGCGGTTAAGCCTTTTTCGCTGGGAACAACCAAAGTTCTACCGCGATACCAGCGATCGCCAATATAAACGAATCCTTTACCTGTTGGCTCAATCCAAAATAAACCAGACTGCCACTTATCTAAAGCAACTCCACCCGGAATCGCTTGGGCATAAAATGAACTCATCCCTGGCAATTGTCCGAGAGCCCGTCCGGTACTATCTTTAACAACCGCAGTTGTAGAACTGCCAACTTTTACTTGATTAACTCCCCTCTCAATTGCTACACGCAGAATTACAGATGCTTGAGCTGGAGCGACCAAAGCTATCCAAAAGAAGATACCTATCCACCAATGACGTACTTTAATCTGGGAAAATAAAGAGCCTAAGTACAGTTGGAATTTCATGCTGATCATTTAAATCACAATTAGTATCTGTTTAATGCTCTGGACTATTGCATTTACTACTCAAGATGAGACAGTTCTCCCGCATGGAAGGTTGCCGCTTCCTACTAATTATGCATTGCATTTTGGTTTGCTGTCAGGCCGCAATCAGCTAATTGGGGAATGGGGCATGGGAAGGAGGAATTGGGGCAGGGTGCAGGGTGCAAGGGGGATGAAGAAAATTACCTCTTTCTCTCCCTTTCTCCCTGCCCCTCTGCTTTTTCTTCCTCGGTCACTGAGCTTGTCCTGAGCGTAGTCGAAGGGCTGCTCTCTATACTTGGGCATTGCTCACTTCATTAGCGACGATTCCGATTAAATTCAACTGGCTTAAAATTCCTGTTGCTTGAATTAGTTCAGCTTGGCTGACTTGACCAATACGCCCCACCATAATGATTCCATTACAAAGGGCTGCTAAAATTCTCGCATCTACTGTGCCTAAAATTGACGGAGTATCTATCAGTACTAGATCATAAATTTGCTCAAAAAACTTGATTAGTTCTATCATTCGCTGAGAACTAAGCAGCTTGACGGGATCTTCTGGTGTCGGCCCAGCAGTCAAAATATCAATTGCAGGATGAATTGGCTGGATGTAATCTTGAGCATCGCTATTTGCCTCATCGACTAATAACAGAGATAATCCCCAATCATTAGATAGATTGAGAATTTTGTGCAGATGAGGATGCCTGAGATTCCCGTCAATTAATAGTACCCGTTGATGCATGTGGGCAGCACTAGCAGCCAGTCCCAAAGCCAAGGTTGTTTTTCCTTCTCCACTTATGGCTGAAGTCAACATCCAAGACTTGCAAGGAAAGGGATAATTTAATATTTGAATGTTTTGGTAGACCATATCCAAGGTTTCATGACAAGGCAACCAAGTGTTAGTTTCTACCAAAGAAGGAGCTAAGTTTCGCCGCCCGTTCATAGAAAAACTAGGAAGGCGCTTTTTAGTACTACGTGGTGCTAGTTTTGGTATGAATCCCAGTAATCGCAGATTCGTTAGCTGTTGTAATTCTTGTACAGAACCAATGGTGCGACTAAACATTCCCCAAGTTAAGGCTGCTGCAACGCCTAACAGTGGCCCAATTACTAGGCCTCCAACTAAAAGCAATAATCTGTTGTCATTTGTAGAAGGTTGCAAATGTGGTTCTTCTAACACCTGCCAATCAAACCCTCCTTGAGCAATTTTTAACCCTAAAGACTGCTGTGTTTGTAGCAGTTGCTCAAGGGTTTTACGCTGAGTTTCTACTTCTGGCAATAGACGGTTATACTCTGCTATCAGGCTGGGATATTTGCTCAGTTCAGAACGGATTCGCTGCTCAGATGACGCTAAACTTTTTTCATTAGCAATTAGTCCTAAAGAAGTTGTCTGCAATTGAATCAACTCTTGCAGTAGTTGTGGATCAACTCCTACTATTTGCCCTGCTGTAAGTGGTGATTCTACATTAATACTAGTTTTATCACCTAGCGATCGCTCTACTTCACGCCGTAATAATTTCAGTTGGCTCTGGCGTTGCTGCTCTAATACTTCTATTTTTGGGGATGCTTCTGTATAGCGCAACCGTTCCTTAGCCAGAGCCAATTCAGTCTTTTGCATCTCATTTAATAGCGACTGGTAGCGAGGTGACTGACTTAAACGAGTAGAAATTGCTGCATTTTGCGATGAGACCGCCATTTTTTGCTCTAGGCTAGAATAGCGAGCTTGTACGTCTTGCACCTGGGCGCGAGTATTTTGTAGCTGCTTTTGAATATCACCTAGAGATTCCAAGAGGATTTTACTTTGAACTTCTGGATCTAGTAAATTATGCTTCTTGCGAAACTTTTCTAGATTTATTTCTGCTTGATTTAAGTCTTTTTTCACTTTAGGTAGACGCGCATTAAAAAAAGCAAGTCCTTTCTTTAGACGCTCTTTTTGCTGCTTTATATTATATTCCTGATAGACTTTTTGGAGAGATTGAAGTACTCTTTGGGCTTTAACTGGATCTTCGTCATTAAAAGAAATTTCAAATACTTGACTAGAAAATTGATTAACTTCCTTACTATCTTCTAATTTGGTCACTTTTAGAGGTGTTTTTTTCCCATCCTCTGTTTTTCCTTTAATCTTTTCCGAGCTAATGTTGGGATAATCAAGACGCAGCAAATTTACAGCTTGATCTATTAACTTAGAACTCAGCATTAATTTCATCTGAGCAGTATAGTCAACTTCTTGAAGATTGAAATCTGTAAACCCACTATTGGCATCTTTGGAGATATCGTTTAACTGTGGCTCTTCATATAAGTTAGATTTTACCAGTATCTGCATATAGCTCTGGTAATCCGTTTTTTTGTTAACAGCTAAATAGCTAGCAATTGACATGACTAAACAAGAAACACCCAAAATCAGAAAGCGCTGGCGAAGTAAAGTTGCAGATAGTTTTTTAATACCACTCGCCTTTGGTGAAGAGTTAATAACTAGTCGCTCTTGATTTAGATTCGTATTAGCCACCATTAAAACCCTCTAATATCGAAACAATATGTATGAGAAATTATGAGAAATATTTGGAAGATGAATTTTGATAATTCTATAGACACAACAGCATACTAAATGTTTCCCTTGTTAGCTATGAAGATTTTTTACAATGATTATTGAAGAAACAATTGATACATATTATCTTCGTTTATATTAATAAACTCTAGCAAAATAGTGATGCTGCTATTTAAATTTTGAGCATGAAATCAAAGATTGCCAACTTTATTTGGTCATCTTTAACATATCCTCACTAGTCAAAAAAATCCTACTTTTCCACTCATTTTTTATTATTTATACAAATATGTTTGGTTACTATGATAGTATTAAATCATGCTGCGATCGCAGAACTATTAATTTGATATTTTTGACAAAAATAGTATATAAACATACTCCAATATAAATTATCAATATTATCTAAAATTGTGATCTTAAAACTCAAACTGTGGTTTCACAAGGCAAGTAACAATAAATTTGAAATATCTCTGATTGTTTATTCCTAAGTTACTTAAGTAAAAAATAACATGTAAACAATTGCAAGAGTTTTGTATAATAAAGGTATGAAGGATAATGATTTAATATAAAACGTGTGTAATAAAGTCTAACAGGTGCAGTATTTTTTGATATCTATAAAAAATAAATAATAGTATGTTTTCAGCTTATATTTGCTCTTTTAAATGAAGATTTGGTAAATTTATTTGCTCGTT
>JBBSOP010000325.1:0-6163 GCA_038259655.1 Chroococcales cyanobacterium | reverse complement strand
GAATTGCTGGCTTGGAAGTATTGCGGATTTTAAATGAACCGACTGCTGCATCTTTAGCTTACGGTTTAGATCGGGGTGATACCGAAACCATCTTGGTATTTGACTTGGGTGGTGGTACTTTTGATGTGTCGATTTTAGAAGTTGGCGATGGCATCTTTGAAGTCAAAGCTACCAGTGGAGATACCCAACTTGGTGGTAATGATTTTGATAAACAAATAGTAGATTGGTTGGCAGAGCAATTTTTGGAAGCTGAGGGTGTAGATTTAAGACGCGAGAGACAATCTTTGCAACGTCTCATGGAAGCTGCGGAGAAAGCAAAAATTGAGCTTTCTGCTGTGAGTGTCACCGAGATTAATTTACCCTTTATTGCCGCTGATCAAGAAGGGCCAAAACATTTGGAAACTCGCCTGACTCGTTCACAGTTTGAGGGTTTATGTGTTGACTTAATCGGACGGGTACGCACACCAGTTAAACGCGCCCTCAAAGATGCCGGACTTTCATCTAGAGACATTGAAGAAGTCGTGCTAGTTGGCGGTTCTACACGGATGCCAATGGTGAAGCAGCTAGTACGAGACTTAATTGGCATTGAACCTAACGAAAACGTCAACCCTGATGAAGTGGTAGCCGTCGGTGCAGCAATTCAAGCAGGTATTCTCGCAGGTGAACTTAAAGATATCCTGCTATTGGATGTCACGCCGCTATCGATGGGATTAGAAACCATTGGCGGCGTGATGAAAAAATTGATTCCCCGCAACACTACTATCCCAGTTCGTCGTTCTGATATTTTTTCCACTTCCGAAAATAACCAAAATACTGTAGAAATTCACGTTGTCCAAGGCGAACGGGAAATGGCAGCTAATAATAAATCCTTGGGAAGATTTAAGCTGTATGGTATCCCGCCAGCCCCAAGGGGTATTCCCCAAGTTCAGGTATCGTTTGATATCGATGCTAATGGGATTTTGCAGGTAACAGCCTTAGATAGAACTACTGGCCGAGAGCAGAGTATCACGATTCAAGGCGCTTCTACCTTGAGCGAGTCGGAAGTCAATCAGATGATTCAAGATGCTCAAAAATACGCCGATGTTGATCGGGAACGCAAGGAACGGATAGAAAAGCGGACGCGTTCTGAAGGGTTGATTGGACAAGCAGAACGCCAACTTCGAGAAGTAGCGCTGGAATTTGGAATGCAATTTTCCCGCAATCGTCGCCAACGTATTGATAGTATTTGCCGGGAACTGCGAGAGAGTTTACAAGAAAATGACGATCGCGGCATCGATCAAGCTTATGCTGACTTGCAAGATGCTCTCTATGAACTAAATCGGGAAGTCCGTCAGTATTACGCTGAAGACGAAGACGACGATTTGTTTGGTACGATTCGTGACATTTTTACAGGCGATAAAGATAAAGATAAAGAACGAGATTTTTCCCGCGATCCATATCGAGAACGTGATCCCTACAGCAGAGACTACGACAGAGATAATGGCAGGGACTATGGCAGAGACAGAGACTATGACAAAGATTACGGTAAAGACAGCCGTTCTCCCTCCTATGACAACCGTCCTCCTCGGAGATCATCTCGTCCCAGCTATCAGGATAATTGGGATGATGATGATGATTGGCTGTAATAATTTCTCAAGGGTGAAAAATTTGCCTAGACCTTAACAAAAGGGTTTAGTAGTCCGAAAAAATTCGGATTTAGTAATTGGTAGTTGGTAATTGGTAATTAGTGATTGAGATTAGCCACTTTCTATTTCTGATTACCAACATCTAAAATCTAAAATTTAAAGTTAAATAACTGGCTATGCAAAATTTGCAGAATTTCCGCGATTACTACGAGATTTTGGGAGTACCAAAAGAATCCTCAGGTGAAGAAATTAAAAAGGTTTATCGGCGTTTAGCAAGGCAATATCATCCTGACCTTAATCCTGGAAATAAAGCAGCAGAGGAAAAATTTAAGGATATTGGTGAGGCTTACGAAGTCCTCTCTGACACAGCCAAGCGGGCGCAGTACGACCAGTTTAGTCGCTACTGGAAGCAAAAAGGCTTTGCTGGCAAACAAACTCCAAAAACAAAGCAATGGGACAATCGCCCCAATAATCGCACAAGCACTCAAGAAGTAGACCCAAGCGAGTTTTCTGACTTTGAAAGCTTTATTAATCAAGTCATTGGTGTAGGCGGTCGCAAAGACACCAGAAATAATGGTAGTACTAGCACCAGTAGCGATCCGTTTCGCTCTCCTAAAAGCAGAGTTGAATATACAGTTCCTAAAAGCCCGCCCAAACAAGCCCGTCGGGATATCGAAGCTAGATTAACCTTGCCTTTAGAAAAAGCTTATCTAGGTGGTAACGAACGCATTCGCTTAGAAGACGGGCGATCGCTAGAAGTAAATATGCCCCCAGGTATGGTAACAGGTCAAACTATTCGCCTCCGAAATCAAGGCATTGGTGGTGGCGACTTATACTTAAAAATTACCGTCATTCCTCATTCATTATTTAAGCTAGAAGGTAGCAATATTTTCTGCCAAGTACCAGTTACTCCTAGTGAAGCAGTCTTGGGAGGGCAAGTGGAAGCCCCAACTCTTGATGGCCCAGTTAAAATGACTATTCCCCCAGGAGTAAGGTCTGGTCAAAGACTAAGGTTAGCGAACAAAGGCTACCCCATTGATAACGGTAAACGTGGCGATCAATTAGTGGAAATTCAAATAGTTACACCCAAAAACATTAGTCCTCAAGAACAAGAACTTTACGAAAAATTACGAGACATTGAAACCTTTAAACCCCGCGCCGATTTACTCAGGTGAAACTTGCTCTGCTTTCTTGATTCCTGCAAAGCGATCTAAAACTCTGCGTTAAAAAATATATTATTATCTCCTCCTGTCCTGCGAGTGAGCCTAAAACTATGACTTCTTTGACATTAAATTTAGACATGCTTCAGCTGGGTGACGAACAGTTTTATGAATTATGTCAACATAACCGCGATTTACAGATTGAAAGAACTGTGAAGGGAGAATTAATCATCATGCCACCTGTTGGCGGCGAAAGTGGCAATCGAGAAGCTGACTTAATTATCGATTTAGGAATTTGGAATCGGCAAACTCATCTTGGTTATACCTTCAGTTCCTCTACTATATTTAAGTTACCCAATGGTGCTGACCGTTCTCCTGATGCTGCTTGGATTCAAAAGCAACGTTGGGAAACACTCACCCCGGAACAAAGACGCAAATTTCCCCCCATCGCACCTGATTTTGTGATTGAGTTAAGGTCAGCAACCGATGATTTGCAAATGCTGCGTGACAAAATGCAAGAATATATGGATGCAGGGGTGCAATTGGGATGGTTGATTAATCCGCAACACCAGCAATTAGAAATTTATCGTCAAGGGCAAGATGTAGAAGTGCGAAACTTGCCTACAGTATTATCTGGTGAAAATCTCTTGCCAGGATTTAGCTTGAGTTTATCGCCATATTTGTAGATAGCGGATTATGTTATCCCTAATAATTAAAAATGGGTAGGGTAGGTTGGGTTGAACAAAGTGAAACCCAACATTGGCAAGACTTTGTTGGGTTTCGCTATCGCTCAACCCAACCTACTAGCTGAACCGAAGTATTGAGAGCGAAGAGGGTTGTAGTATAGTTAATTACTTTGAGTTGGTGTCTCTGTCGTTGTAGGTGTAGGTGTTTCAGTTGGCGTAGGCGTGGGAGTTGGCGTAGGTTCAGGTGTAGGGGTTTCCGTGGGAGTTGGCGTGGGAGTTGGCGTAGGTTCAGGTGTGGGAGTTTGCGCTGTGATGGTAAGTCGATAATCTACAGGTTCTGATGCTGTGGAGACGATGACAAATTCATAAAATCCGTTTTCTGGTAATTTAGTTGATAAAGTGCGTTGTTTAGAGTCTTCTAAAAATGTGATTTTGCCAGAAGGAGAATAAACTGAAAGCAAAACTTGGGAATTTGCTTGTAGTTTTAACTCCATAGATTGCTCTTTGGCCAAATCAGCAATGAAAACTTTACCACCACCTGCTTGAAGAGTCCCACTAACTGTTTTACTTGTAGCGCCTGGATCAAACACAAGTTTTTGGAAAGCACTACCAGCGAGGATAGCACTGAGTTTATCGCTGACAAAGCCGTACCAAACTTGTCCGATGGGTTGATCGAGAAAGTTCTTGCCGCGCTGTTGAGGAAATTGATTGAAAAAGGCAGCATCCCCTAAATCATACAAAGAACGACTACCAACATTAATTTGATTGACTTCCACCTTCCAGCGATCGCGTTCGGCTGTGGTATAAGTACCTAATTGTCGCCGCGCTTTAGTACTCAGTACCGACAATTTATCTAACAATTGATTAGCGGTTTGATCCCATTGCGCCCGTAAACTTTCGTCTTGGGGTTCATCGCTAAGAGTGCGTCCTTCTACACTAGGATTTTGATCCCAGAAAATTTGATTTACCAAATTAATGTAGAAGCTGCGATCTAATCCTAATTGTTGACGGCGATCGCTTAATTTTTCTTTACGCTGCCTTTCTTCTGGTGAATAGTTTGCTAAAGGATCGGTAGGCTGAGTAATAGTTGGGGTGGGGGTAGGTTCGATTCCTCCCAAATTGCGATCGCCGCCGCGATTCACTCCCCACAAAATTACCCCCGCCGTACTGGCTAAAACTAACACTGTTAAAAAGATTTTTGTTGGTGTCCACCAGCTTGTAGGTTGGGGTGTTGGAGGAGGTGAGGAAACAGGAACGTTGGGAGAAGGAGAGACAGCCACAGTCGCCGATGTGGGATTTGGAGGAGTAGGGTAATAAGTCGGGGAATAGTTAACTGGTTGGGGGTTGAGGGCTTGCAGTACTTGAGTTGCTGATTGGTAGCGATCGCCCGGTCTAGCTGATAGCATTTTATCTATAACCTGTCCAAATAATGGACTCAAACTAACTTCCCGTCGCCATTGCCAAGTCAAATTATAGGTATCAATTAAATCTTGTGGCTGTTTACCTGTCAGTAAGACCAATACTGTCACCGCTAAAGCATATAAATCACTGTGGGGAGATACCAAACCAGTTTGCATTTGTTCTGGAGGGGCGAATCCCACCTTACCAAGTAGAGTTGGGGCTGGGGGAGATGCCACTGAACCGGGTTGGTAATATTGGGAAGCAACAGTTGCTACTACTTGTTTAACACCACCAAAGTCAATTAACATTGGTAGCTGATCAACGGCGCGCAGCATTAAATTATCGGGAGAGATATCCCGATGAATCACACCTATAGAGTGGATGTACTCTAAAACTGGCAAAAGTTGCTGTAAGAGTTGGCGTATTTCTATTTCCGTAAATCGCAAACCCTGTTGTAAGCGAGTATTTAATAAAGAATTATAAGTTTGCCCTTCTACATAATCTTGGACTAAAAACAAGTATTCCTTGCCTTCGAGGTTGATGTGAAATAATTCTCGAAAGCGGGGAATTTGGGGATGTTGCAGCTGATAGAGAACATTAGCCTCTCTCTCAAACAGTTCCTCGGCTTTTTGGACAACGTAAGCAGTTTGAACTTGGGGAGAAAATTCTTTTAAAACACAAAGTTCGCGGAAGCGATTGGTATCTTCAGCTAAATAAGTACGTCCAAATCCGCCTTGACCAAGTTGTCGTACAATTACATAGCGATCGCCTAAAGTTAATCCTGGTTGAATACCGTTACTCATGGGCGTATCCAATAATTTTTCACCACACTTGAGACAAAAGCGACTACCTGAAGAATTTTCATGTCCTTGAGAACAATAAATGGGATGCATAGTTAGGCAGGGGGCAGGGGGCATGAGGGATTATAAATTAACGTTTTATGAGCCAGGGTAATGGATTGTTAATTATAGTTACTAGAATGCCTAAAATTCGGTTATAAGCTCTATAAAGTTCTCTGCCGGTGTCAACGAATATCTTTCCTCTATGGGAAACCTCTTAGATAATTCAAAAATTCTCATGGCTACATCAAATGCCATTTTGTACACTTCTAAGTCTTCATGACTTCTGATTGGTTCTTTTTCCACTCCCCCTGCTCCCTGCTCCCTGCTCCCTTTCCTCTTGATTTACTTGATCAGCTGCGATCGCATACCAAATTTGACCGAAAGTTTGTTGATTCATGTTCCCACGCCTCTGTTTCGGAAACAAGCGATCGAATTTTTCATTAGTATCT
>JBBSOP010000324.1:0-6181 GCA_038259655.1 Chroococcales cyanobacterium | reverse complement strand
AGAATTAATGTTACTCAATACACTAGAGGGACAACACCCCCGAAATTGGCTCCTTAGTGGACGGCAAGTAGAATTGTTAGAGTTATGGTCTGAGCAAATTATGCGGTTTGCTCGTAGCTTTGCTCCCAGACCAGTATTTTATCGCTCTTTGGATTGGCGATCGCTCGATTTTCCATCACACACTAATAGTCTTCAGTCGATGTTAGGCGATCGCGGTACATTTAGCTATATAAATAATCCTGAAGTTTTTGAGTTGGAACTAGCAGCCTTAGCCACTGTCCAAAAAGCTGGCTACAGCAATATTTGCCTATTATTGCCTTTTGTGCGGAGTGTAGCAGAGTTTTCGTTTTGTCGGCAAAAAGTTGAACAAGCAGGGTTAACCCAGGTATCCCAATTTCAGCTGTGGATCATGGCAGAAGTACCAAGTGTATTGTTTCTACTACCAGAATATGTAAAAGCAGGTGTAGCCGGAATTTCTATCGGTACAAACGATTTAACACAACTGCTGCTAGGAGTAGATCGAGAAGAAGGACAACTTACAAGAGTATTTAATGAACGTCATCCGGCGGTAATGAGTGCGATCGCTCAATTGATTAAAATGGCGAAAAGTGCGGGTATACCATGTTCCATCTGCGGACAAGCACCAGCACTTTATCCAGAAATCATCGATCAATTAGTAGAATGGGGCATTACTTCGATTTCTGTCGAACCAGAAGCCGTAGAGCGAACATATCATGCGATCGCTCGTGCTGAACAGCGCCTCATTTTAGCGATGGCACGTAAGCAAATGAGTCAGTAGGCAAGCATCACACCTTGGCTAATTATGTCGAAAATCTGAATATAAATTATGGGCATGAAGATATTAACAAAAAATATTTATGCAAGAAGTTTAAAGAATAAAAAAAATTTTGAATTTACTTTGTGTATCCAGTTTCTCGTAAAAACTTACGCAATTTAGCAAAATACTGGAGGCGATCGCTTTTTTGATAAGCTTGTTGTACTCGTTGCCAACCATCTTTTTCTTGACCTAACAAATATTTATCTGCTAAGTAAGGTGCTAAAAATCCTTTACCATCATCACCTTGTTGCCGTGCCTGATTGTAAATTTTCCATAACTCAAAGGCATCATTATAGATTAACTTGGGATAGCGGCGAGTCACATCAATCATTTTCCCTTGACGATATTGCCAAATTTGCAAAGGATACCCAGAAGCTGCGTAAGCTGTAAAAGCATAAGCAAAGCGATCGTCTCGACTCTCAAACTCTGGTAATCCGTCCTTGTCTACATCTTGAAGCCGATAACCACCATTACCCCATTCATGACGAACCTGAGTATACTTTTGAGATTTGCTGTCATAACGGTAAATTAATGAATAAGTACAACAGTGCGCTCCACCTGTAAAGAAATCGGCAATTACCTCTGGTTCTTTATTGCCATCCAAGTCTAGGACTGGTAACTTATTGTCATTAAAAACACCTACAGGTCGGTCATATTCACTTTCTTGGGGCAATTTCTGATCTAAAACAGTTTTACCAGCCCGGATAATTTGCAACCGAACATTTTTATACTGGTATTCTTCTGGTTTGTCATAAGATATTTTTGCCTGTACATTGCCCGATTGCCCAGCGATCGTTTCTGCTGTACTGGGTTGAGTGAATACAGCCGACATGCTTAAAACAGCTAAACCGATCAAAGATTGACTAATGAAGTTACGAATAATATTCATCATGAGTGTTATGTATATAGATTGTTCAACTGTATACAACACTACAAAAACGGTCAATATCGGAAAATAGCTGCCGCTAATATCGAGTCTGGCATTTGTTCTGGCTCAACAGTGTAAACCTTGCCACCATTTAAGAGTGTTTGAATGGCAGCAAAATCCAACATATCCTTATCGTTTAGCTGTGGCTCTGGGTGTAAATCTACAGTCATTGTATCTGGATCAAACTCACCCCAGATTTGCTGCCCTACAGTTACAAACAAAGTATCAATTCTTTGACAATAGGCAGCAGAGACAATTTCTTTAATATCATTAGAGGCTTTACCAGTACCCTCTCCAGCCATTTGTTGATAAAGCTGCATGGCATTTTTCTCTGACTCATGAAATAGAGGTTCCACAATTTGCCAAGCTGACTCGTGCAATTCTTGCGGCTGAAAAATTTCTGGTCTGCGAGTGATACCTGCTTCGAGCAAATGCTGATAAGTGTTTGCTTCTCGGTAAATTGGATGAAGATACTCAACTCCAGCCAAAACTAAAGGTGCTTTTTCGTTTCGCAGTTGCTCGTATAATGCTTTATCGATAGCATGACAGAATTGTAAAATGTCTTCTTGGCGCTTATCTCTGTCAGGACTGCCTTGACCATGAAATGCACCTGGTTGTTGAGCAGGATTGGCGCTTCCTCCTCTGGATGTGCCTACGCGGTGTTGTACTCCTTTTTGAATCTCGTCCTCCATCAGAGCTTCATCGAGACTTTGAGGCATATTCTCTACTTTTACCTCATTGAGATCAAAGCGCGTTCCTGCAAAAAACTTCACATCTTGTTGGCTAAGAGCGAGGACGTAGAATTTACCATCGTTATTGATTAAATGTAGCAATGGCTTGAGGTGAAAGCGATCGCTGACAACCACCAATTCTTGCACCTCTATTGGTAGGTGGTAATAGCGAAACATTTGTGGGGAAATAAAAATTGCCAATCCGTGGTCTTGATGTTCCCAAAAGTCACCCGTATCCAGTTTCATAGCTGGCTGGAGAAAATCTACCGCCTTTGTGTGGCGAATCTCCATTTCATCCAACCGTTTCTCGGCTTCACGAATTAAATTTTTGAAACGAATTGGATTTTGGCGGATCTCTGTCCCCGCTTTTTGCATAGGTGCATACAAAGTCACACAAGGTGTTTGAGGATTTTCGACTAAAGTTTTGAGTTCATCAATAGAAAATAATGTCATTAATTATTAAACCCCTATCTATTTCAATAAGACTGAACGACTTATACCAATTCTCCAAACCCAGGTAAAATCTGACTTTCTTAATTACGAGTTGGTATTAGATCTATTTCAATACCTAAATTGTCAAAATTCATCTTTCTTCCGATAAGAAATTACCCACCATGTACACCATTCTTTAGATGGATAAACAGGTGGGCAAAGACATAAATATTTTTGAACTTAAAATTTAATTTGCTGCTAAGAGCTAAAAACAGGTTGATTAATTTTTATTCATCCAGCATGGTTTTTTGTGAGTTTATGGCTGTCCCAGTTTGCTGTTGCCTAGCAAAACCCAAAGAGACTCGCTTCATTAACCAGTACAAACCTACCAGGATTAAAAAACTGACAGTAATAATCACCAATGGCTGTTTACCAAGAAGTTCCTCCACGCCTCTAGTTAGTAAAGCATCTGGTTGAGTAATGAAATCCCAACTGTTGAAACGTAAGAACCGCCCCAAATAAACACCAACAGCACAAAGAGCATGAGTAATTAATTCAACCCCTAAAATCCATTGACTTTTACCAATTCGGTGTAAGTAGTAACCCAAATTAATCAAAGAAATTACATAAGCTTCAAACCCAGCTAAAATTACTAGTAGATAAAGGGGAATTAGCACTAAGGTAATCATCCATATCGAATGAATTGTGCGGATGTCGTGGATGAGATGAATGACATCAGTCAACAAATAAGGCGCATTTGGTAAAAATGCGTAGAATGCCAGGAATCCTAGCCACCAAACCCAAGAACGGCCGCGTCTGCCGCGAAATAGCCAGACACTTAAAGCTAAAGGGATAAAAGCCAGAAATAAATTCCAAGTCATCCAACTCATGTTAATACGCAAGACCTGCAAAATTTTGGCTATCAATTCCTCTTTCATAGCTGTTTACTCGCAAGACGTGTGATTGATTTGGATTTACTTTGTAATATTAATTTTAGTAAATACTTGACAGCAAAGTCAAAATATGTATAGTAATTCATTGCTTTCTGAGGTAGTTTATTTCCTGGAAAGCCAGACAAGTTTTTTAAACATTTTATTAAGTTGGACTGTAGAAGTAACCAGCCTTAAGTAACTAGTATAGCCAGAAAATTAATAGAGACACCACTATGGCAACAGCCTGATCAGCGAATCAGTTAAAGTAAAGATAAGTAAAGAAAGTGCTTTAAACGAAATGGCTGCTCTACCCTTAGAGGAAATCTCTGCTCAATTAGAAAGTCCGAACCTGCGCGATCGCATGGTAGCCTTAGCTAATCTGCGCCATGTATCTGCCGAAGATGCAGTACCTTTAATTAAAAAAGTCTTGGATGATGAATCTCTGCAATTGCGATCTATGGCTGTATTTGCCCTGGGAATTAAACCAACAGCAGAAAGTTATCCAATTTTAGTCAAAATTTTGGAGAACGACCCAGACTATGGCATTCGCGCTGATGCTGCTGGTGCTTTAGGATATTTGGGTGATGCTAGAGCTTTTGAAGTGCTGGCAAGAGCGTTTTATGAAGATACTGATTGGCTAGTACGCTTTAGCGCAGCAGTTTCTTTGGGTAATATTAAAGATCCCCGTGCTAGTGAAATTCTCATTCAGGCTTTAGATAGCAAAGAAGTTGTTTTACAAGAAGCTGCAATTTCCGCACTAGGAGAAATTGAAGATATTGAATCTGTTGATAGTATCCTGCGGTTTGCCCAATCAGAGGACTGGTTAATACGGCAACGTCTTGCAGAAGCTTTGGGACATCTGCCTACTGTCAAAAGCATCTCAGCTTTGAAATATCTAGCTAAAGATAACCATCCCCATGTTGCCGAAGCAGCAAAGATTTCTCTCCAGAGGCTTGAAGAAATAGGCAATCAAGTTTAATATTTGGGCTGCCTGGTATCTTTTAATAATAATTCAGTGGGATTTTTAGCATTTGAATCATGAATATTGAAGAATTTTTTCAGTTAAGTGCTGGTAAATGGTTTTCTCACCGTACTAGCCACCATTTGGCTTTTAATAAATCTGAAGATGGCAAGTCAGACATCATCTTTGAGATGCTGGCAGCAGATCATCCAGAGGTAATCAAATTATGTCAACTATCCGAAATTCTTCCTAGTTCAGCTGCTTATGGCGCTAAAGTTACCTGGAACGGCACAATGGAAGGAGATCAAAAAAAGCACAACGGCTCTACTGTATTAGTGTTAGTTCCTGATGTGGATAAAACCAACGAAGGTAAATTACTGCGGGAAATAGGTGACACCGAAAAAGCCCTTGTCACCGGACGTTATCAAATCGGCAGTGATGAGGCGCTAACCCTGACTACAGAGTCCGAAACTGTTTCCTCGGAAGAACGTTTGTGGTTTGCTAGCCCTAACTTACGGATGCGTGTACTTGTTGTCAAGCACGCTGACGGCTTTAGTACGGCTTCTTTTACTTCTGAAATTCGCATGGGTGGTAGTCCAGCAGCGACCAAGGTATCAGAAGCGGCTAATCCCGTATCAAGTTAGTTTTGCGGTTTACAGACACTCAAATACATAGCGAAACCCAACAAAGCTTTGATCATGTTGGGTTTTATTTCTTAAACGCCACTGACTTAAAGTCGGGAAACCGCAAACCTCGGCAGGTTTTAATTTTTTCCATAAATTTTCAAACATCCTCTAAGCTAGATTTTTTCACAAGCTGAAATCAGATACGAAATGTTCTGGGATGCGTACCCCTGAAACAATCCTTTATCCTTTAATAGAGGCAGAACTTGCCTTAATTCCTCTTCAACACCTCGTTCGTGAATATGTAACTCGGTCAATAACATTTTTTGAATAGCTTTAACAATCCGCCTGATTTGCTCTTGATTTAGTTCCTCATCTTTTGGGTGTTCTGTGATGAAACTATGAGTAATAAATAGTTCGGAATTATTAATTGTCTTACTGTTAATTACTTGAAAAATCTCTTTCAAGTTTTCTTGAACAAATCGTTCGGTAGTATATTTCAAAATTACTGGATCTAATATATAGAGTGTGGTAATGTCTTCTGTGCTTTTAACAATAAAGGAACGCTTTGCTATTAAATCGTCTAAAAGTTTAAGGTTCTTCAGTACTTGTTATGCAAAGTTATTAGTTAAACATTGTAATACTATGTTGAAAAGCATATCAAATAATAACTAAAACTCTTATTAAAGTTGACATATAAGACATTATTGTTATTTGCTGTAAATATAACAATAGT
>JBBSOP010000323.1:0-6185 GCA_038259655.1 Chroococcales cyanobacterium | reverse complement strand
TGCCTTGATATACAGTTAATCCCTCTACTTTTAAAGTTGGCGTGGTCATTTTTTATAAAAAATTGGTCATTGGTGGTTAATTAGTTTTAATTCAACTTACTTACATGCTGTTTGCAGAGTTTGTAAGTTAGCTTTCATTGCTTGAAAATAATACTGTGGATTTGTCTGGCCAGTTTCTAAAGAATCCAAAGTACGCAAATTTAAACTCAAGTCTTGGGAGAGACTTTTTAATAATTTATTATCTACTCCTGGTTCACTAAATAAAGCTTTAACTTGATATTTTTTCACTATATTAACTGTATTTTGGACATCTGCTGGTGAAAGTTGGTCTTCAGGAATTTCCACTACGGCAACTTGTTTAATGTTATAGCGTTGAGCCAAGTATGGAAAGGCATCGTGAAAAGTAATAAAAGTGCAGTTGGGAGTTTTCTGCAAAGTTTGTTGAAACTCTTTATTTAAAGCGTCTAATTTTTGAATATAAGCCGCAGCGTTTGCTTCATAAATAGTTTTATTTCTAGGATCAGCAGCTATTAATCCATCCCTAATATTTGTTACCTGTTGTTTTGCCAAAACTGGATCTAACCAAACATGAGGATTACCTTGAGCGTGTTCTTGGTCTTTTTCCTTCATTGTCGTTGTTTCAACGGGTGAAATTTCATTCAAGGGTTTAATGCCTTTGCTAGCATCAATTTCTCTCAACTTCGGATTTTGAGCATTTTTTATAGTGTCTTTGAGAAATTCCTCCAATCCCAAACCATTTTTTACTAGCACATTTGCAGTAGCGATCGCCTTGACATTTTTTGGTGTCGCTTGATACTCGTGTACTTCCGTTCCCGGTGGTACTAAAATTGTCACATCTGCTACATCTCCAGCTACTGCCTTAGTAAACAAGTACATCGGTAAAAATGTCGTCACTATTTTGGTTTTTTCTGAGGACTTTACAGGAGTAGACGCTGCTTCTTGTGCTTGTGGCGACTGCACAGAACTTGTTGCTGGATTCGTGTTTGATTGGTTACAGCCCACAACTGTAGAAAATACGAGCAGAGTAATTAAGGGTAGGATGCCTATTTTACGTTCTCTACCAGTCAAAATCACTGTGTTTTCTCCTTTCGTCAAGGTTTTTATTGATAATGAGACTTATTCTACAGTATATATTAGAATAATAATCATTCTCATACAACACAGATCACATCCCTTTATGTAAGCAATAACGGCATCACTATAAAGATGATGCTATTTGCTATTTCTGTTTACTTGTTAAATCATGCTTTCTTAATTCTTGTATTAAAACAATGCTAGCTACTGATAATATTTGAGAATACTTTTCAAGAAACTGTGTCCTTGAATCAAGAGTGGTGTGAGGTAAAAATGCAAAAGCTAGGGAAATATCTGCTGGTAAGTCCAGTAGTCTGCGGGATGATGATATCTGCTGGTACTGCATTTGCAGAGGAAATATCTACAACATCGGAAAAAAAGAAGCTCGCAACTTTAGCAAGTCCAGTCAATAAAGTTGAGAAAATTAATCAAGATCAGGTAATAGCGCAAGTTACCTCAGTGTCTCAATTATCGGATGTCCAACCTACAGATTGGGCATTTCAAGCTTTGCAATCACTAGTAGAACGTTACGGTTGTATTGCGGGTTATCCCAATAGCACTTATCGCGGTAATCGGGCGCTGACAAGATATGAGTTCGCCGCTGGTTTGAATGCTTGTCTTGATCGAGTTAATGAACTTATTGCCACTGCAACCGCTGAACTGGTAACAAAACAAGATATAGCCACACTCCAAAGGTTGCAAGCAGAATTTTCCGCAGAATTAGCGACATTAAGAGGTCGTGTAGATGCCCTAGAAGCACGTACATCTGAACTGGAAGCAAATCAGTTTTCCACTACGACCAAACTACAAGGACAAGTTGTTACAGCTATTACTGATGTTTTTGGAAGTGACAACGTTAATGGTGGAAAAATCACAGATACAAATACCACTCTTGGGGTGCGCGCACGGGTTGAATTTGTAACCAGTTTTACAGGTCAAGATACACTATTTACCAGAATCCAGGCTAATAATATTATCAGCCCTGACATTGGTACACCAGAAGGTAACTTATTCTTTGCTGGTGAAGACGGTACTACTGATGCCGCTGTCGATGCTTTGTTTTACGCTTTTCCTTTAGGAGAAAAAACACAGGTAATTGCGATCGCCAATGCCGGTGCAGCAGATGATATTACCGATACTGTGAATATCTTTGATGGTGATGGTGCTTTTGGGGCTTTATCAACCTTTGGCACACGTAACCCCATTTATTATCAGATGGATGGTGCAGGGTTGGGAGTAACCCATGAGTTTAGTGATAAATTAGCACTTAGCTTAGGATATTTGAGTGGTGGAGCTAATGATCCATCTCCCAAAAATGGCTTATTTGATGGTGCTTACGGTGCATTAGCACAATTGACAATTAAACCAAGCGATCGCATTTCTATTGGTTTAACTTACATCAATTCCTATAAACAGCCACTACCTACAGGTAGTAACGCCGCCACCTTCACACCTTTATTAAATCAGAATGGTGAATTAGATACTGCATTTTCCAGTAATTCTTATGGTGTCCAAGCATCTATCGGCATCAGCGATCAAGTAGTCTTAGGTGGTTGGGCAGGATACACCAATAGCCGTATCCTATCTGGTAGTCGTGGAGATATTGACATTTGGAACTATGCCGTCACCCTCGGCTTTCCTGACCTTGGTAAAAAAGGCAACTTAGCTGGGATTATTGCTGGTGTGGAACCCAGGGTAACAAGTTCTAGTGTTGCAGGGTTAGAAAGAGATAGGGATACTTCCTATCACCTGGAAGCTTTTTATCAATACCAGATCAGTGATAATATCAGCATCACCCCTGGAGTCATCTGGTTGACCTCCCCAGATCATAATGATGACAACGATGATATTTTTATTGGTGCTTTGAGAACTACATTCAGTTTCTAATTTTCAACCAAAAAGACGCGAAGAAATGCTTCGCGTCTTTTTTACATGCCCTCAAAATTAAAACCCAGCATCTTTGCCGGGTACAAAATCTCATACTAAATTGTCGTTCTGAAAGGATACATAGAGAGCGAGATTCTACAAAGGCTGCTCTCATTCCAAAACATAACCTAAAATTAGGTTACGCACTACATCAAAAAATGCCTATCTTTCATTTTTCAAGGTGTATGAGCTTAAGCCATCTTTGACTTGCGTTTGATAAATGACCCAGCACTCAAAGCGCCGAAGGCTAACAGACCCAACATAGAACCAGGTTCAGGAACACTAGCTAGTCTATAGGTATGGTTATCGCTTTCAAATGCACGACCGTTAGATCTCAAAACTACCTTGTCAAAGGTTTCTCCCTTATCAGCTAATAGATTAACGAAAACATTGTCTGCATTGCTAGTCCAGCTACCACTAGCTTCAGCACCTGGAACATCTGCACCGCTAAATGTTTTCAGCAAAGTACCACCGCTGTAAACATCCACGAAGTTATATGTGTCTACTGACCCCCAGTACAAACCAAAGTAATCAATAGCCTGAGCAAAGTTGATAGTCACAGAACCAGTACCTCCTGCAACGCTAGAATCTAATGGCGAAATAGTTAGATATTTACTGGTATCACCAAATGGGGTAGCATAAGCGCCTGATTGGCTACCTTGTACGATTCCATTGGTTGCAGAGTAAGTTGCAAACCCGTTTGGATCAACTGCTGTACCCGAATTGAAGTCAATGACCTGAGATCCTACAATAGTAGACTTTGAACCTTGTCCTTCAATAGGTGCGCTACCTCCTTTAGTTAAGCTAACAGCACCGGCTGGGTTAGCACCCATGAAAACAACTGCTGTTCCGACTAAAGCTAATGACAGTTTTTCTAAAATAGACATTGATTTGTTTCCTAAAACTTTTGCTATCCATAGATTGGCACGTCAGGTTGCGATTTGTGTAGGGCTTAGAAACAATTTTTACAAAAAACAAGTATTTGAGTCTTTGAGTCTAAAGACGAGAAAAAGACAGTTCCTAATTAGGCTTCAAAGAATGCTAAATCTGCTACAAAATCAATATATATACTTACAAATGAATATGATTATGTATTCATTGTTGATATACAGTTACGGTTTTTAAGTAAAGTCTACTATTCAGTAAGCCCATTAGAGGTTGGAAAAAGAAAATCTATAGTTAATTTAACGGAGATCAAAAAAAAGCTAGCGGTAATTACTTAAAAATTACTAGATAAAAAGTAGTACTTCTTCAATAGCTTGGGCAAATTTAGAGTTAATTGATAATAGTATTATCTTTGTTTATCTATCTAATTTCTGATTTTAAAGAATGACCTGCTATACCTTTATGGTCAAGATTAAAGTCGGTGCAACAGGATAAAGTGTATTTGGTGAAAGTTCACTTAGTAGGCAATATTCCAATAGCAGCCAGCAGTATACTTGAAGATAAAAGTTGGTAAAGTGTCAGAGGCGATCGCCAACTATAACGCTGCTAAAATAAATCCATAATTAATTGATGCCGTATTCATTTTATGACCACAGCTCAAAAATTAGATGATCAAGAAGGCATCTTGCCAGATATTATATTTCCCCCTGGTGATTTATATAGTGATGAACCTCCTGTGGAAACCGAACTACATCTACGACAAATAATTTTACTTTTGACATGTCTAGAATGGCTGTGGCGAGACAGAAATGATTTCTATGCAGCAGGAAACTTGACTATCTACTACAGTCCGCGCCAACGCAAATCAGAATTTTTCCGAGGGCCAGACTTTTTTGTAGTTCTAGGAACCCAACGTAAAACACGTAAAAGTTGGGTAGTCTGGGAAGAAGATGGCAAATATCCAAATGTAATTCTAGAAATTTTGTCAGATTCAACAGCAAAAACAGACAAAGGTTTAAAAAAAGAAATTTATCAAGATACTTTCCGCACTTTTGATTATTTTTGGTTTGATCCATATACATTAGAATTTGCGGGATTTCATTTAGTAGATGGAAAATATCAACCTCTGCAATCAAATGAACAAGGACAATTGTGGAGTCAGCAGTTAGGGTTATATTTGGGAGTTTATGAGGGTTTGTTGCGGTTTTTTACATCAGATGGACAACTAATACCAACACCGGAAGAAACAGCACGACAGACAGAACAAAGACTAGAACAGGTAGAACAAAAATTAGAACAGATAGAACAAAAGGCACAACAGGAAGCTGACAAAGCAGAACGTTTGGCAGCAAAATTGCGGGAGTTAAATATCGACCCTGATACAATTTAGCAGTTCCTAATTTATTTTTCGCCATTTATCGCCACTTGCTCCAGCAAAGCCGCACTTTATAGAGTAAAAAAAAGACTAGCCTCCCACAGCTAGTCTGAAAAATATTATTTTGCGTTGTCTTCTCAATAGAGTTAAAACCAAATTGCGCGTTCCCAAAATGCAACGGGCAACTTTTCTTAACAATATTGTAACAGCCAGTACAGTTTTTTCGTAAAGATTTACCAAAAAAAGACTTTCCCAAAGAAAATTAACCTCTATCTTGCAGAGTATTTTTGCATGAAACCTCCTGCCTCCTGACTTGAAAGAGCAGGGGAAACAGTGTTTCGACAACCGAAACTGGAGGAGAAAGACATTTTCATTGGGACTGCCTTCTATCTCCTGCCTCCTTCAATATTGACTACTAACTGTGGTTTTCCCCACAAAATGCGCTCTTGCTTGTAAATAGCAATCCCCGGTTTCGCTCCTTTGGGTTTGTAAACGTGCTTTGGCTGAGTATAAACTACTGGTACTTGCTCACTCTGACGAGCGCGACTATAGTATGCAGCAAGGTTTGCCACAAATTGCAAGTCAGTTGCTTCTGGAACACTACCAGGCTCTAAACGTAGTAATAGATGGCTTCCGGGAATTTCTTGAGTGTGAAACCACAGGTCATAATCCCCAGCTACACGAAAAGTCAATTGATCATTCTGGCGATTATTGCGACCGATTAAGACTTCAAAACCGCTAGGTGTGTGGTAACGATAAAAGTTAGTGCTGGCAGTTTCGTTGGTACTGCGATTGCGGTATTCGGGATCTTCTAGATATTTTTGTCCATTTAGTTCTTCGGGGTTTTCTTCATGGGCTTGTTAATATTCTATGTTTTGGTATTTTTCTTTTTGAGCGATGGCAT
>JBBSOP010000322.1:0-6188 GCA_038259655.1 Chroococcales cyanobacterium | reverse complement strand
TCCCTACCTAATCCCCATAAATGCTTAACTCTTTCTTCTTCGGCTTCTAAAAATAGGTTGCCGATGCCAAACAAAAGTTCCATCGTGCCTCGATAGCCAACTTTGGTAAACTGACCATTACCCAATCGGTCATAAATGGGAATGCCCAGGCGATAAAGGGGAATCGAGAGACGTTTAGCGATCGCACCTACGTTAGAGTTGCCAATTAATAAGTCAGACCCTGCTGCTAGTTGCTCGAAGTCTTCTAAATCACCGATGGTGACGTTTTTGACCGGGAGTTGTTCTAGTAGCGGCGATCGCGTCGTTGTCACCGCTGCATGAACTTGGGTTCCCATCGATTGCAGAAAACACACTGTTGACCACAACAAATCTGGTTCCAGTGCCAAGGAGACTCGTTTTGCACCAAAGTAAAAGTGAGTGTCCAACATGGCATCTTGCAACTGGCGGCGCTGGCGGCGATATTTTTCGGGTACGCTGTGGCTGCTCAAAATTGCTAATGCTTGGAGAAACTCATCTACTGCTTCTAATCCTGTGAGTTCGCCAAACACTTCGTAGGGTATGCTAAAGCGTTCTTCGAGGATTTTGGCTGCATTTCGCATACTTTCGCCCAAGGCGATCGTAAAGGCAGAACTACCCACTTCTCGTAACTGTTTTAAGGTAGCGCCACTAGCTGTAATAGCGCTGTAGCCATCTTCTAAATGACCATCCAATGAAGCGCCTAAATCAGGTACAAAAATGGGTACTAATCCAAAAGCCGTAACCATTTCTTTGATTTCTTGGATATCCCCTGGGGTAAAAGCAGAACCTGCCAAAATCGTGACTTGCTCGGTTCTAATTCCACCCTGTTTGGGAATTTCCTTAACTATGCTTTCCACAGCCGCAGCAAAACCATCTTGCAATGCACCTTTAAAATCTGGTGTGGGTGCAAAGACAATCGGCAGGTGATGTAGTTCTGGGTGACGTTTACGGATATCTTTCAGAAAACCTTCGATATCATCGCCTCTAGTTTCTGTCAGTCCTGTGCTGCATAAACCAATAATTTCTGGGTTGACCTTTTCTACTAAGGTGAGAATTGCTTGCTCTAAACTCTCTTCGCCACCCAAAATTGTAGTGACTTCTGTCATGGCTGTAGTAGCAAGGGGAATGGCTTCCCGAAAATGCCGTACAAGCACAACTTTGGCGAAGGCAGTACAACCTTGGGAACCGTGGAATAAAGGTATCATTCCCTTCAATCCCAAAAAGGCTAGAGATGCACCCAAGGCTTGGCTTTGCTTGAGGGGATTAACTGTCAGTGCTTTACTAGGAAAAGTAACGATCGCCATTATTAAATAATCTCCTCCATCGATGCAAACAGAGAATGTTCTGTATCCCTGGCTCCCAATGTTCCTTCGTCTTCATCCCAAGGAGCTGGCTTACGTATTTGTTCCCAGATGGGGCTATAAAGAGCTTCGTACAATTCCCGTGCCATCTCAATCATCCCTACATAACCTGCATAAGGATGGTGGCGTTCTTGGTTAATATCCAAAAAAGGAATCCGCGCTTTCAAGGCAGTATATTGGTTACGACCACCAGCAATCAACATATCAGCACGAGTGTCTTTAACCAATTGCAGTAATTCTTTGGCATTGCCTTTTTCCAGCATGATGCCATCGTTACCGATTAACTTCTTAATCTTGGCTTTATCTTCCTCAGTGCTTTTTCTGGTGCTGGTAGCAACAACTTCTATGCCTAAATCTCTAGCCGCCGAGATAATCGACCAACTCTTAACACCGCCAGTATACAGAACCACTCGCTTACCTTTAAGTCGGGCGCGATAAGGAGCCAAAGCCAAATCTAAAGCCGCAGTTTCTTCAGCAATCAGCTTTTCTGTACGCTCTTGCAAATCAGGATCGCCTAACTTAGCGGCAATGTTCCGTAAGCAACGGTTCATATCATCAATGCCGTAAAAAGACTCTTCAATGTAAGGAATGTTGTAGCGCTCCTGCATTTTTCTGGCCATGTTGAGCAGCGCTCGTGAACAGATCATGACATTGAGCTTGGCACGGTGGGCGTAGCGGATTTCATTGTAGCGAGCATCGCCCGTAATTTTAGATAGAACCCGAATGCCTAATTTTTCTAACAGTGGTGTTACTCCCCACATCTCCCCGGCGATGTTGTATTCACCGATTAAGTTAATATCATAGGGGGTTGTATGTTCTGGTTCTGCTGTCCCAACAACATATTCTAATAAAGATTCACCACCAAAGCGGTTGCCTAAGTTTTTACTACCAATGAATCCGGGAGCAATTACAGGAATTACAGGAGTACCGATTTTCTCGGCCGCAGCCTTGCAAACAGCATCGATATCATCACCAATTAAAGCCGTAACACAAGTAGCGTAGACAAACACTGCCGCCGGGTTGTAGCGTTCTTTAACTTCTAGAATTGCCTTGTAGAGTTTCTTTTCACCACCGAAAATCACATCATTTTCAGTTAAATCGGTGGTAAAACCCGTCTTGTAAAGCATAGGGCCAGAAGAGAGACTACCACGACTACCCCAGGAATTACCAGCACAGGCGATCGGCCCGTGGACTAAATGAGCAGCATCTGCGATCGGTACTAGGGCAATCATTGCACCATCAAAGGCACAGCCTCCTTGAGCAGCTCCTGGTTGTGCTTGTTGGTTGCAAGACTTATTTTTCTTTTCTCCCTGTTTTTGCTGATTATGGTCGCATCCTGGCTCATTGAGCAGCTCGTTGACTTTACCTTGGGTAGTTTTCATCTCTCTTCTTTGATTGGATTGCTGGTGTTATACGAATCCGTAATTTGTAATTCGTAATTCGTAATTAAGAATTGTTGGAGAATTGGTCTTATATTGTTCTTTATTAGGACTTACGCACAAGTCACGTAAAATCGTAGACGCTCAAGCGGCTTGCCGGAGGCTACCACAGAGGCACAGAGAACACAGAGGAATAAGAGTTTGAGAGGTATTTTGCGTAAGTCCTATTTATCAGTTGCTAGTTTTTACTACTGACTACTGACTACTGACCACTGACAAATAACTAACAAATATATTTCGTGACATCTTCTCCACATTCATCAGCAAGATAAGATAAAGCACGAAAGCGCATTCCGACAAACTCGTCATATAAGGGATTAAGTTTACACAGAGGGGGAATATTCAAAGTCCGCCCAAATAACTTAAGGCTGCGTTCAAAAGGACAACAGCAAGGAATTACTTGACAAATTATGTGAGCCAGACGATTATTTTTAATCGGTATACCATCTACAAAATTACGCGCCGGACTGAGAAGTTTGTGAAACCAGCCGGGCTTTTTATAGTTAGGTGGATGGTAACTAGGATGAGTATGAGTGTGGGGGTGAGAATGAGTGTGATTGATGGTTTCCATATTACAGATATTTCAGGTGAAGGTTGAAGGATGAAAATTTCATCCTTCAACATTTAAGAATCTCGTTGCTTACCGTTGGCGATGCGATCGCAATTTCTAACGAATCAAGTCGTAGGAAATATCGGTCTTAGAAGGAATATTGGTGGTGCGATCGATTTCTTCAAAGATGGTGTTAACAATCCAGTTGAGCAGATTGATTGCACCTTGATAACCGATGGTGCTGTAGCGGTGTAGGTGGTGACGATCCATGATGGGATAACCGATTCTCACGAGGGGAATCTTGGTGTCACGCCACAGGTACTTACCATAGGAGTTACCGATGAGTAAGTCTACGGGTTCGGTGAACAACAAAGAACGCATGTGCCACAAGTCTTTACCACCCCAAATGGTGGCGTTTTGACCAAAAGGACTAGAATCTAGCAATTCTTTGAGTTCTTTCTCAAATACTTCATTGGTGTTGTGAACCAAGATATGCACAGGTTCAGCACCCATTTCTAACATGAAGCCAACTACGCTGTATACTAAGTCTGGCTCACCGTAGATAGCGAAGCGCTTGCCATGAACCCATGAATGAGAGTCAGTCATGGCATCAACTGCACGACCCCGTTCAATTTCCAATTCTTGAGGAATGGGTATACCACTTAGTTCGCTGAGTTTCATCAAGAACTCATCAGTACCCTTGATACCCCAAGGACGGGAAACTACGGTTGGTTGTTTCCATTCTTTTTCGATGTACTCGCGGGTTTTGAGTGTGGAGTGTGCTTGCAGAGCAACTGTAGCTTTAGCATTAATTGAATCTGCTGCATCTTCCAGCTTTGTACCACCTGGATACATATCAAATTCACCTGTGTTTGGTGAATCCAAGTAATCGCTGTTGTCAGCTAAGATGGTGTAGTCAAAGCCGAACAAAGAAGCAATCCGCTTGATTTCGCGGTTGTTGCCAACGTAGGTATCAAAACCTGGGATAAAGTTGATCTTACCGTTGCTGGTTTCTTTCTTGTGACCCGCAGTTATGTTAGAAAGAATACCCTTCATCATATTGTCGTAACCCGTGATGTGGGAACCGACAAAGCTAGGTGTGTGGGCATAAGGTACTGGGAATTCTTGGGGAACTGCACCTGCACTCTTGGCGTTGTTGATGAAAGACTGTAAGTCATCACCAATTACTTCTGCCATACAAGTGGTGCAAACAGCAATCATCTTGGGCTTGTAAAGTTGGTAAGAGTTTGCCAAGCCGTCAATCATGTTTTGCATACCACCGAACACCGCTGCATCTTCGGTCATTGAAGAAGATACACCAGAGAATGGTTCTTTGTAGTGGCGGGTTAAGTGGGTGCGGAAGTAAGCTACGCAACCTTGAGAACCTTGTACGAAGGGTAGAGTACCTTCAAAACCAACAGCAGCAAAGATTGCTCCTAGAGGTTGACAACCTTTAGCAGGGTTAACGGTTAAAGCTTCACGAGCGAAGTTCTTTTCCCGATATTCCCAGCCCTTTGTCCACTCTGCAACCCGCGTAATTTCTTCGGGGCTGTGAACGTTTTCAAACTGCTTTTTGTTTTCAAATAGTTCTTGGTACTCTGGTTGATGGAATAGCTCTACGTGGTCTTGAATTTTTTCTGGATTCTGAGGCATTTGGTGGATCTCCAAGCTTACTGAAGTCGTTACTAATCAAGGAATTATGCATTGGGGTAGAGACGCGATTAATCGCGTCTCTATAAGCAAGGTGGGAGTAGAAATATCACTCAAAATTCAGAATGCAAAAATCAAAATAAACTTTTAACCTTTGAATTTTGAACTTTGAATTTCCAACTCCCCCTGGGGTTTTTTACCCCAGGCTATCCCCACTTATCCCTTTTCCATTTATCTAGGCGGTAGCCTTGGCTGTAGCTTTAGCTTCAGCTTTCTTGCTCCAAGGAGCGCCAATTAAACCCCAGGTTGGGCTATTGAGTGCCAAATCCATGTCACGAGCGAAGATGGCGAAGCCGTCATAACCGTGATAAGGGCCGGAGTAATCCTTTTGATGGTTTAATTCTTTTTAACTGTTTAATGTTTGCAGTAAACAGTGTCTGTGCTAAACATTGTTTTCTGAGAACACATTTATTTTTAGCCTAAATATAGGCTAAAAACACAGCATAATCAGGTTCAGGACTCACGCATCATCTAAATGTTGTCCTGCACCAAGGCGGTTAAAAAATCGCCGGTTTTTTTGCTCATCTCTGCAAGCACAGCAGCAAAAAGAACACATGAGAACGAAAGTACTATTAGAATTAGAGAAAGTTAATCTGCGTTTGAAGTCTGCAAAGGCAAAGGTGACAATTAGAGAATCGAATGGAAGTCTGCAATTACGGGCGACGTTACCAATTAAACCAATAGACAAAGATAGCAATGGTACTGGGAGAAAGCAATACAATCTCAGTTTGAATATTCCCGCTAATTTGGATGGACTCAAGACGGCTGAGGAAGAAGCTTATGAATTAGGGAAGTTAATTGCTCGTAAAACGTTTGAATGGAATGCTAAATATTTAGGAAATGAGGCAATTAGAAAAGATTTCCAATTTATCGGGGAATTACTTGAAAAATTTGAACAAGAGTATTTTAAAACTCACAAACGCACAACTAAAAGCGAACATACTTTTTTTTATTACTTTTCCCGCACCAAGAGATTTACCAATCCTCAAGATTTAGCAACTGCGGAAAATTTTATAAGTTCAATTGAACAAATCGATAAAGAATGGGCTAAGTATAATGCAGCTAGAGCGATCGCAGCATTTTGTGTGACATTCAATATCGAAATTGACT